>NZ_VOZE01000021.1:0-32193 GCF_013419925.1 Acinetobacter sp. YH12045
AACTTTCAAAATCCTTGCCGAGCGATATCGTAATCGAGGAAAAAGACTGGGCTTAAGATTCAATTTAATTGCGGGAATCTATAATTTAGAGCTGAGCAAAAAATGAATTATGAAAGAAGTCTATTAATTAAACTTAATGAGCCATATAATAATTTTAAAGGTTTCACCCTAATAAAGGTGTTAGATAAATCAGGTCAGCGTTATGCGGTTCAAGATGTTGATGTTGAAATGATTTTTGATAATGTTAACAAGAAAAATTTTAAAGTTAAAAACGGACAGTTGAAATTAACAAATTGGGTTGGTCAAAAAATTAAATTGACTATATTTAAACCCGATGGAAAACCTTTAGATTCAGTAGATTTTATGGTTAGAAGAGTAAAAGAAGAATTTATTGATTTACAATTAGATGTAGATGTTTTAAATGGAAAAACAGCCCAAAATGATCCAATTACGCCACAGCGGATAGAAGATACCTCTGCGGGAGAGATAATTTCATTAAGCTTTTTCAAAGAAGTTTATGGAACAAAAAAATTGTTTTGGCATAAAACAATGAATGGAAGACCAACTCAAAACTCGACTCCAGAACAATTTTTACCCGCTTTAAATAAGGGATTGTTGAAGTATAAAATGACAGATAAGCTTATATTATGTCATTTTCTTGCTCAAATTTATCATGAGTGTGATCATTTTAATACCTTGATTGAATATGCAAGTGGAAAGGATTATGACATTGGAAATTTTCCTCCAGAAGTATGTAATGCTCCTAAGAGTAGATCATGTAGAAGGCGTAAACAAATTTTAGCAGAAGGAAATACGACTCCAGGTGATGGACCCAAATATAAAGGTAAAGGTTTAATTCAATTAACGTGGAAAAGTGCATATCTTAAATATAAAAAATATTCAGGGATCGATGTGGTAAGTGATCCAGACTTATTATGCAATGATCTTTTTCATGCTGTGGAAAGTGCAGTATGGGCATTTAATGAGTTTAAAAATGCGGATAGTTTAGTTCGTAATGGTTATATTGATTTTACAAAAACATACTCAGATTCATATCATTTAGGTGTAGTAGAGCAGGTAAGCAAAAGGATTAATGGTGGTACAAATGGCCTTGCTGAAAGAAAAAGCTTATTTTTGAAAATATTAAGAGAGGTTGAAAAGCGAAATGGGTTCAAATAATTTTTTTATTTTTCTATTTATATTGGTTTATTCCACATTTGCATGTGCCGATAATAAGCTGGTTAAAGAAAATAATAATATTTTTTTTAAACAGGGCAATGCTAAAATTTTTCTATTTACTGATGAGAATTACTGTTTTGATAAAGATGCTTTTTCAATTGAAAATTTAACTAATGATAATAAAAGATATTTATTTGTAAATCACACTGATGATTGTAACTCTGGGGGTAAATATGAAATATTCGATATATCAGAAAATAAAGCAAAAAAATTCTATCTAAGCCCTCTATATGATCCAGAATTTGATATTAATGAATATAAAATTATTGAAAGGTTTAATGATGGAGCTGTTGGGTATACTCGAATATATGTTTTGAAAAATGGTAAATATCTCCTGTCAGAAGAATTGAAAACACTAGATAGTGATCTTAATTTAAGTAAGGTTTATTCAGGTGGGTTGTTTAAAATGTATTTAAAAAACAATTCAAATCAAGTAGTGAAAAATTTAGAAATAAGCGCAAATAAAGCATATTTTTTTAATAATGAATTAAAGAAAACAAAATCATATATTATTCGTGGTGATAAAGTAAAAATAGATGGCTTGATTGAGAATAATAACCTGATTTATATTAATGTTGAATTTAAGGGGTTGGGTAAAATAACAAAAGGCTATATAAAATTATCAGATGTTTTGTAATAATCTTTAACAATTTATTTGGGCTTCATTTATTCAATATAGAAATATTGTTAAGGACTTGGAAAATCCAACATTGTTAAATAAAGCCGACTCTCGTCGGCTTTATTTATTTAACCTTCTAAAACTTCTTCTAATAACTCTTCACTTGGTGCAAAGTAATACGCTCCGTCCATTGGCGTAACAAAGTGAAGTAAGCGGTCGTGAATACCGTCACCGCTAGTACCGAACATGCGAACCAGCATGCTGTCGATAATGCTGAGGTCATTGGTATAAGCAATAAAGAACAAACCTTGGTCGCCACGACCATCACCATAAGGCAACGAATGACGCAAAATTGCGAGTTCTTCACCCTCACCATCTTCAACAACGGTACGTGATACATGTGAGTTTTCAGGTTGTTCGTCTTCATCCAACTCAATTGACTCAAGTTTGGTGCGCCCAATGACATGTTCCTGAGCATCTACCTTTAACTTTTTCCATTTATCTAAGTTGTGTGCATATCGCTGCGCAAACACAAAAGAACCATCTGCAAAAATGCCTGCTTCTTCAGAAAGTAAAGCTGTTTCAGCGCGGTCATCTGGAAATTGAGGGTTTTCAGTACCATCAATAAAGCCAGTTAAGTCACGGCCATCGAAATTACGGAAGCAAACACGCTCATCTAAAACCTCAACTTTATCTTGAATGCCATCAAAGAAAGCTTGGCTTAAAGCAAAGCAAATATCTGTACGCTGTGCCGCAATGTGAATCAGCACATCCGCTGGGGCCACAGGCATGTTAAATGAACCTTGAATTGGATCAAGTTGTTTAAAGCCTGCCGGAGCTTGACTGTAAAGTTGCGTCCAAAGTTCTGGTCCAAAAGCCACAGCCGTTTTAATCTGTGCATTAGGATGTTGGGTAATCAGACGATCACGAGTGTTAAATAAGTCTTCAAGTTGTTCTTTTAATTCGCTAATCGTTAAATCTTTTAAACGTAAAACAATAAAACGAGCATGATCTGAGGGTAATGGCAAAATTACAGATTGAGCAGACATTCATGGCTCCTAAAAATTATAATTTCTGAGTGGCTGTGTATATTGTGCCTTAAGCAGCGCTGAGAGTGTAGCCTTCATTTGGCCTTTTAGCGTGCATTATTGTCATGAAAATAGAGTAAATGTCATATAATACAGACCCATTTCAAACTTGAGCTAATGATGTCCTATCAAATCTGGATTGCATACATGTTGGCATGTTGGGTAATTAGTGTTTCCCCAGGTGCAGGTGCAATTGCGTCTATGTCGAGTGGTTTGAATTATGGGTTTAAGCATGGGTATTGGAATGCAATCGGCCTGCAATTGGCACTTTTGGTTCAGATCGCCATTGTTGCAGCTGGGGCAGGGGTCTTATTTGCGACGACACCATGGGCTTTTCTGATCGTGAAATGGTTTGGAGTGGTCTATTTATTGTATTTGGCTTATTTACAGTGGACAGCGCCAATTGAGTCAATTGAAATCCAACAAAATTTACCAAAT
The DNA here is from genome assembly GCF_013419925.1 of Acinetobacter sp. YH12045. NCBI lineage: Bacteria > Pseudomonadati > Pseudomonadota > Gammaproteobacteria > Moraxellales > Moraxellaceae > Acinetobacter > Acinetobacter sp. YH12045. Next base: position 3,385 of record NZ_VOZE01000021.1, read on the forward strand.
AAATCACGTTCAAAATTAATTTTACATGGCTTTTTGGTCAATATGAGCAATCCTAAAGCGATTGTATTTTTGTTGGCAGTTTTGCCGCAGTTTTTAGATTTATCCAAACCCCAATGGATTCAATATGTCATCATGGCTGCAACAATGATTAGCATTGATCTGATTGTCATGGCGGGGTATACCGGTCTCGCTGCAAAAGTGCTGCGGTTATTAAAATCACCTAAACAACAAAAATATTTGAATCGAACCTTTGCGGTATTATTTGCTTGTGCTGCGAGTTTATTGAGTTTGGTGCATCAATAAATCCAGTTAGATGATTCTGAACATTGTATTTGACGTGCAAAAAAAGCCATGCAACTGCATGGCTTTTTTTTTTGATATGTCGCGAATTGAACAATGAACGTTGCTACTTAAGCCACTTTCTTAAATTTTTGCATAATAAAAATCAGGGCAAAGAGCAGCGCCATGGTTAATACAATAGTCAGTCCTGTAGAGGTGTTTAAACCAGCACTTGACCATAACCCCACGGTCACACCGACTTGGGCAATGATGAAAGACCACAGCACCATTTGTTTCGGGGAATTTGCCAATAAACGAGCGGTTAATGCAGGAATCACTAACAATGCACCCATCAGCAATGAGCCGACAGCACGTAAAGCCAATACGGTAAATAATGCCAGTAATAACATAAAAATCAGACGTTGCCATTTGGCACTGACACCTTCACTGACAGCAATATCGGGGTCAATGGCAATCTGAATCTGCGATTGCCAACTTTTATACAGCACGGTCAGTGCCACAATGATCACCATTGCAAAGACAGGCAAATCTGACCAAGAAATGGTGAGTAAATCACCAAATAAATAGCTGAGTAATTCAGGTCTTAAGCTTGGCAAATGTTGTATGAAGAGTAAGCCAGAGCACAGGAGTGTTGCTGAACATAGCGCGAGCAAGGCGTCATTGGGCAAGCGTGGATCGTGTAACACCCATAAGATTGCAACCAATAAGAGCGCAATCAATGTAACGCCTGTCCAAAGCGGTAGACTCATCGCACCGGCAATGGCGACACCGAGTAAAGTGCCATGTGCCATGGTGTCCGCAAAAAATGACATGCGACGCCATAACATTAAACAGCCAAGCGGCGCAGTCAGGAACACCAGCAAAGTGCCCATGATCCATGCTGGCAAAAGGAGTTGTAGCCATTCCATCATGGATTATGCTTCCGGTTCAGGGTGAATATGAGGACGAGAGTCATGCTGGCAAGGCGTTGCACTATCGCCATGTGCACAGTGATCATGATGGTGTTGATAGAACACACGATTTGTTCCAAAGATCGCTTGATATTCAGGATGTTGCTGGACATTTTCAGGCAAGCCACTACAACAAATATGCTTGTTGAGGCAAACCACACGATGTGTTCCTTGCATGACCCACTGTAAGTCATGAGAAACCATCAAAACTGCACAGCCATATTTTTCAGGCAAGCTACGCACGTAGTCATACAGTTCCGCTTCAGACTGGATATCCAGACCTTGCATAGGTTCATCCAGAACCAATACATTCGGTTGACGCAATAATGCCCGTGCAATCAATACACGTTGACGTTCGCCGCCCGATAGTTGCTGAACTTTAGATTGTTGTAACTTGGCAATACCTGTATCACGAATAATTTCTTGCTTGATATTGGCATCACATTTTTCTAGGGCCAATAAATCACACACACGTAGCGGTAAGCTGTGTGATGGATTAAATTTTTGTGGTACATATGAGAATTTTAATTTTTGTGTGCTGATCACTTTGCCAGATACAGGTTTTACAATACCCAACAACACTTTGATGAGCGTGGATTTGCCTGCACCATTAGGACCAATCAATGTGACAATTTCTTTTTCGTGTAAAGCGAAATCTACATTTTTTAAAATGTCACGTTCATCGATTCGGACATGAACATGCTCTAAAGCCACAATGGGCTTCATATTTAGTGTTTGCTGCGGCACTGCTGACAGATCCCTGAAATTTCAATAATACTGTGATGTGCAGTAAAGCCATCGGATGCAGACAATTCATCGAGTTGCGCCATCAAGCCTTGAGCAGATGCTTCTTTGACTAATTTACAATCGGTGCAAATCAGAAATGCAGCTTGATGTCCTTCGCGCGGATGGCAACACGGGATGTACGCATTAATCGAAGTCAGACGGTGAATCAAACCTTTTTCAAGCAGAAAATCCAGCGTACGGTACACCGTCGGCGGCGCTGCAGGTCGGTCAGACTCACTTTTAATTTTAGCCAAAAGGTCATAAGCGCCCATTGGTCCCGTTGCATTTAAGATCAGTTCCAATACTTCTTTACGCAAGGGCGTAAGTCGAGCACCCGTCGCACTACAGAGACTCTCAGCTTCAGCAAGGCGCTGTTCGACATTATGATGATCGTGTACACCATGCAAAGCATTATGATGTTCGTGTGAACATGCGCTCATAGCCAACCTCGAGTACGAAACTGTATAAAGAAAAAGACTTTAAATCTTAACATGAAGCGTAAGGACTTACGAACAGACGTAGGTTTTTTTACGATTTTGTTATATTATAACACTATTCATTTTATGGTGCTCTCTCCCCATGTCCCGTGTATTTCTTTTTTGTAGTTTGGCTTTATTCAGTGTAATGAGCTGGGCGCAAGGTCTCGTTGTTTCTACACAACCGATTTATCTAATCGCGAAGGATGTACTTAAGGGCGTAGAGCAGCCCAAACTACTGCTTGACCATCAATCTGGACATGATGTGAGCTTGACGCCTGCACACCGTAAAACCGTGCAAGATGCCAATCTCGTTTTATGGCTAGGCCAAGCGCATGAAGCGCCATTGGCAAAAATGTTGGGTGAAAGTGGTAAAAGTATCGCTATTTTAGACTCAGGCATTATCAGTGCATTGCCTTTGCGGGATGTTCGTGGCAATGCATTAAAAGGCACAATTGATACGCATGTCTGGCTTGAACCAAACAATGCGGTTCGAATCGGCTTTTTTATAGCCGCGTTACGTTCACAACAGTTTCCAGAACATCGTGAAAAATATTGGGCCAATGCGCGTGCATTTGCGCAGAAACTCTTGGTTACAGCACAAAAAACTGATGTGTCGAGCCGTGCTCAGCCTTACTGGTCTTACCACGATGCCTATCAATATCTTGAGCGCTCACTGAATTTGAAATTTACCGGTGCGTTGACAGATGATCCACATGTCGCACCGACATTGGCACAAATCAAATACCTGAAAGACCATCGCGCGCAGCCAAAAGTATGCTTACTTGCAGAAGCACATGCCAGTCAAAATCAGTATCAAAAGCTCGGTGGTATCATCTTTCAACCTGTTGACGAAACCATGAGTGGGGCAGGGGATTTTGTAACAGCATGGAAGAAGTTGGCTGATAAAACCCTTAAGTGCACACTAAATGCGCGAAAGTAATGTAAAAAACAAACAACTATTGATTAGTTTGAAAGCAGTTTACCAATTTAAAAAAACACGACTAAGGTCGGGAAAAGATTGCAAGTTAAGGGGTGTAACTCTATAATGCCTGCGATTAAAAATAATCATCAGTTAAACTTGTCAAGCAGAATTGCTGTGAGTGAACAAAAATGAGTCGAACTAGTCGCATGATTGATCGACGATTAGCGAAAGCTTTAGTCATCTTACAAGCAGTAATGATTCCTGTTTCAGCCCTGATTGGTTGGGTCCTTAAAGACACAATCACAGCATATAGTGCAGCTTTGGGTGCGTTGGTATGCTGGCTAGCAAGTAGCTACTTTTCATGGCAGTCGTTTCGTGCGGCTGGTGCCCGCGCCTCTAAACAGGTGCTGTCAAACATGTATCGTGGCTTAATGGGCAAGTTTGCAATCGTGATTGTTGGATTCATTTTGATTTTGATCAATGTCAAACCGTTGTCAGCGGTGGCATTGTTTTGTGGTTTTATGCTCGTACAAAGTATGTCGTGGGTCGCTCCTTTTTGGGCAACACGCTTAAAAAAACGAGTATAAACACAACAAAAAATTGAAAAGTTTTTTGGAGAGTAACGAGATATCAGGCAGCACGCGATATTCGTTTTCTCTATTAGTTTTGACATTGACCAGGTGTGATTTATGGCTGCTGAAGAACATGCCCTTACTTCGACCGAGTACATTCAGCATCACTTGACTAACATGACCTATGGCAAAATGCCAGATGGTACTTGGAAGTTAGCTGAGACTGCTAAAGAAGCTCAAGAGATGGGGTTCACTGCTATTCACTTGGATTCAATGGGTTGGTCTATCGGCCTTGGTATTGTTTTCTGTTTGTTGTTCTGGGTTGTAGCGAAAGCTGCAAACTCTGGTGTTCCGACCAAGTTCCAGTCTGCAATCGAAATGATTATCGAGTTCGTTGACTCAAGTGTCCGTGACACTTTCCATGGCAAATCGCGCTTAATCGCGCCGTTAGCGCTGACCATCTTCGTGTGGATTTTCCTCATGAACTTGATGGACTTGATCCCTGTTGACTGGATTCCTTATACAGCTCAATTGATCGGTGCTAACGTGTTTGGTATGGATCCTCACCACGTTTACTTCAAAATCGTTCCATCTACTGATCCTAACATTACCCTTGGTATGGCATTGTCAGTATTTGCGTTAACTATTTTCTATAGTATCCGTGAGAAAGGTCTTGTCGGATTCGGTGCAGAATTTGCACTTAACCCATTTAACCCAAGTAACCCAGTTTTAAAAGCATTACTTATTCCAGTAAACATTATTCTTGAATTAGTAACTTTTATTGCACGTCCAATCTCATTGGCTCTACGACTGTTCGGTAACATGTATGCGGGTGAGTTGATCTTCATCTTGATCGCATTACTACCGTTCTGGATCCAGTGGGCGTTGTCTGTGCCTTGGGCGATCTTCCATATTCTTGTTATTACGTTACAAGCATTCATTTTCATGATGTTGACTATCGTATATATGAGTATGGCTAGCGAAAAGCATTAATGGTATTGCTCAACTGTCAAAGGGTGGTTGGGCACACAATTTTTTAACTTAATTTGGTATAAACCTAACCTCTGAGGAATTATCATGGAACTCACTTTAGGTCTAGTTGCAATTGCATCTGCTATCTTGATCGCTTTTGGTGCTTTAGGTACTGCGATTGGTTTTGGTCTTCTAGGCGGCCGTTTCTTAGAAGCTGTTGCTCGTCAACCAGAATTGGCTCCACAACTTCAAACTCGTATGTTCTTAATCGCGGGTCTTCTTGATGCTGTGCCTATGATCGGTGTTGGTATTGGCTTGTTCTTCATCTTCGCTAATCCATTTGTAGGTTAATCAGCTTAATTCCTAAATTAAACTATTGAGGAATAGCAATGAATATCAACCTCACATTGATTGGCCAAGCGATTGCTTTTGCGATTTTTGTCGCATTCTGCATGAAATTTGTTTGGCCACCACTAATCAATGCGATTAGTGAGCGTCAGCGTAAAATCGCTGATGGCTTAAACGCTGCTGAAAAAGCGAAAGCTGACCTTGCGGATGCGCAAGCACAAGTGAAAGCTGAATTAGATGCGGCTAAAGCACAAGCGGCTCAATTGATCGAACAAGCGAACCGTCGTGGTGCGCAATTGGTAGAAGAAGCGCGTACTCAAGCTGCGGCTGAAGGTGAGCGTATTCGTCAACAAGCTAAAGAAGCTGTTGATACTGAAATCAATGCTGCTCGCGAAGAATTACGTCAACAAGTTGCTGCTCTTGCAGTTACTGGTGCAGAAAAAATTCTGAACCAGCAAGTTGACGCAGAAGCTCACAATGCCATGCTGACTCAGCTGGCTGCTAAACTTTAAGAGAGGCGGATTATGGCTGAACTCTTGACGTTGGCACGCCCATACGCTAAAGCAGCATTTGCTTACGCTTCTGAGCAAAATGCAACTGACGCTTGGTCAAATGCATTAAACTTGCTCAGTGCTGCGGTGCAAGACGAAGCATTTTCAGCTTATCTAAATCGCCCTGAGCTTACTCCTGCTGAGCAGGTAAGTGTTTTCGCAAAAGTTTTAGGTGAAGACCAGACTGCAGCAGTGTCAAACTTTTTGACATTGCTTGCTGATAATGACCGTCTGGCACTTCTTCCTGAAATTTCAGAAGAATACGAACAGCTCAAATCACAGAATAACAATACTGTGGATGTAGTGATTGAATCTGCATTCCCATTGACTTCTGTACAAGAACAATTACTTGCGCATGCATTAGAGAAAAAATTCGAAGCTGCCGTAAATGTTTCAGTAGAAGTTAACCCAGCGTTAATCGCGGGTGTAGTTATTCGTGCAGGCGACCAAGTGATAGATGATTCTGCGCTTAACAAGCTTGAAAAAATGCGGACTCGTCTTCTTGCTTAACAGCTTGAAGACTGAACTTTAAAAAGATTGAGGTATAGCGCAATGCAACAACTGAATCCATCCGAGATCAGTGCGCTCATTAAACAGCGTATCGGCGATCTGGACACCAGCGCGACCGCTAAGAACGAAGGGACCATTGTTATGGTTTCCGACGGTATTGTGCGCATTCACGGCCTTGCTGATGCAATGTACGGTGAAATGATCGAATTCGACGGCGGCTTATTTGGTATGGCACTGAACCTAGAACAGGATTCAGTGGGTGCCGTTGTCTTAGGTAACTACTTAAGCCTTCAAGAAGGTCAAAAAGCTCGTTGCACAGGTCGTGTATTAGAAGTTCCGGTTGGTCCAGAACTTTTAGGCCGTGTAGTAGATGCTTTGGGTAACCCGATTGATGGTAAAGGCCCTATTGACGCAAAACTTACTGATGCTGTTGAAAAAGTAGCACCAGGCGTAATTTGGCGTCAATCAGTGGATCAACCTGTACAAACTGGTTATAAATCAGTAGATACAATGATCCCTGTTGGTCGTGGTCAACGTGAGTTGATCATCGGTGACCGTCAAACTGGTAAAACAGCTATGGCGATCGATGCGATCATCGCTCAGAAAAACTCTGGCATTAAATGTATCTACGTAGCAATTGGTCAAAAACAATCGACTATCGCTAACGTTGTGCGCAAGCTAGAAGAAACTGGCGCTATGGCGTACACAACTGTTGTAGCAGCTGCTGCAGCTGATCCTGCAGCGATGCAGTATCTTGCTCCGTATGCTGGTTGTACAATGGGTGAGTACTTCCGTGACCGCGGTGAAGACGCGCTTATCATTTATGATGACTTGTCTAAACAAGCTGTTGCTTACCGTCAAATTTCATTGCTTCTACGTCGTCCACCAGGTCGTGAAGCATATCCTGGTGACGTATTCTATCTACACTCACGTTTACTTGAACGTGCTTCACGTGTATCTGCTGACTACGTTGAGAAATTCACTAACGGTGAAGTTAAAGGCCAAACTGGTTCATTAACTGCATTACCGATTATTGAAACTCAAGCCGGTGACGTATCTGCATTCGTACCTACAAACGTAATTTCGATTACTGACGGTCAGATCTTCTTAGAAACATCATTATTCAATGCAGGTATTCGTCCTGCTGTGAACGCGGGTATCTCTGTATCACGTGTTGGTGGTTCTGCTCAGACTAAGATCATCAAAAAATTGTCAGGTGGTATCCGTACCGCTCTTGCGCAATACCGTGAATTAGCTGCGTTTGCTCAGTTCGCTTCTGACCTTGACGAAGCAACTCGTAAACAGCTTGAACATGGTCAACGTGTAACTGAGCTTATGAAGCAAAAACAATATGCTCCATACTCAATTGCTGACCAAGCTGTTTCAATTTATGCATCTAACGAAGGCTATATGGCTGACGTAGAAGTGAAGAAAATCGTTGCATTTGATGCTGCGTTGATCTCTTACTTCCGTTCAGAACATGCTGCGTTAATGCAAAAAATTGACGAGACTGGTGCTTACGATAAAGAAATCGAAGCAGCAATCAAAGCAGGTATTGAAAGCTTTAAAGCGACTCAAACTTACTAAGATTCAACGATGTTGAATCTGGTTCTGGTTTGGTTCACGGATCAACCTTCGAAAGCTCGAAAGGGCTTTCGAATACTAGGTTAAGCGTATGGCAAATTTAAAAGAAATTCGCGCCAAAGTAGCTAGTATCAAAAGCACGCAGAAAATTACTCGCGCGATGCAGATGGTAGCAGCTTCTAAGATGCGTCGTGCGCAAGAGCGCATGGCTCAAGGCCGTCCGTATGCCGAAAATATGCACCGTGTAATTGCTCATTTGGTACAAGCGAACCCTGAATACAAACACCGTTATATGGTTGAACGTCCTGTAAAGCGCGTTGGCTATATCATTGTTTCTTCAGATCGCGGCCTTGCTGGTGGTTTGAACATTAACTTGTTCAAAAAAGTGGTCAAACACGTACAACAGCAACAAGAGCAGTCAATTGAAGTTCAATTTGCTTTAATTGGTCAAAAAGCGGTTTCGTTTTTTAAAAACTACGGCGGTAAAGTTCTTGGTGCAACTACAAACGTAGGTGATGCTCCGAGTCTTGAACAGTTAACTGGTTCTGTACAGGTGATGTTAGACGCGTTTGATAAAGGTGAGTTAGATCGTATTTATCTAGTGTCAAACGGCTTTGTCAACGCCATGACTCAAAACCAAAAAATCGAACAGCTTGTTCCTTTAGCAGCTGCTGAGGAAAGCGAAGGCCTAAATCGTCAATACGGTTGGGACTATATCTATGAACCAGAAGCTGAAGAGCTTCTAAATGGTTTATTGGTTCGTTACATTGAGTCTATGGTTTATCAAGGTGTGATTGAAAACATCGCATGTGAACAGTCTGCTCGTATGGTTGCAATGAAAGCTGCAACTGATAACGCGGGTGAATTGATCAAGAGCCTACAACTTATTTATAACAAGCTGCGTCAAGCCGCGATTACTCAGGAAATCTCTGAGATCGTTGGTGGTGCCGCTGCCGTTTAACATTATTAGTTTGAATTGAGGAGACAGCAATGAGTAGCGGTCGTATCATTCAGATCATCGGCGCGGTTATCGACGTCGAGTTTGAACGTAACAGCGTTCCTAAGATCTATGACGCTCTCCATGTTGATGGTACTGAAACTACATTAGAAGTTCAGCAGCAACTTGGTGATGGCGTAGTTCGTACTATTGCAATGGGTTCTACTGAAGGCCTTAAGCGTGGTCTTACTGTAACTAACACTGGCGCGCCTATCTCTGTACCTGTAGGTACTGCATGTTTAGGTCGTATCATGGACGTTCTTGGTCGCCCTATCGACGAAGCTGGTCCTGTTGGTACTGAAGCTCGTTTACCAATTCACCGTCAAGCGCCTTCTTATGCAGAACAAGCGGCTTCTACTGACCTTTTAGAAACTGGTATTAAAGTCATTGACTTACTTTGCCCGTTCGCTAAAGGTGGTAAAGTTGGTCTGTTCGGTGGTGCCGGTGTTGGTAAAACTGTAAACATGATGGAGTTGATCAACAACATCGCGAAAGCTCACTCAGGTTTATCTGTGTTTGCTGGTGTTGGTGAGCGTACTCGTGAAGGTAATGACTTCTATCACGAGATGAAAGACTCTAACGTACTTGACAAAGTAGCGATGGTTTACGGTCAGATGAACGAGCCACCGGGTAACCGTTTACGCGTAGCGTTGACTGGTTTGACTATGGCTGAGTACTTCCGTGACGAAAAAGACGAAAACGGTAAAGGCCGTGACGTTCTATTGTTCGTTGACAACATCTATCGTTATACACTAGCGGGTACTGAAGTATCAGCACTTCTAGGTCGTATGCCATCTGCAGTAGGTTACCAACCGACTCTTGCAGAAGAGATGGGTGTTCTTCAAGAACGTATTACGTCTACTAAGTCTGGTTCTATTACGTCAATCCAAGCGGTATACGTACCTGCCGATGACTTAACAGATCCATCGCCTGCGACTACCTTCGCTCACTTGGACGCGACTGTTGTATTGAGCCGTGACATCGCATCTTCTGGTATTTACCCAGCGATCGATCCACTTGACTCTACTTCACGTCAGTTAGATCCACTTGTAGTGGGTACTGAGCATTACGAAATCGCTCGTTCAGTTCAAAACGTTCTTCAACGTTACAAAGAATTGAAAGACATTATCGCAATTCTTGGTATGGACGAATTGGCAGAAGAAGACAAACTTACTGTATACCGTGCACGTAAGATCCAACGTTTCTTCTCTCAACCGTTCCACGTAGCTGAAGTGTTTACTGGTGCTCCTGGTAAACTTGTACCGCTTAAAGAAACAATTCGTGGCTTTAAAGGTCTTCTAGCTGGTGAATACGACCACATTCCAGAACAAGCGTTCTACATGGTTGGTGGTATTGACGAAGTTATTGCTAAAGCTGAGAAACTTTAATTAGTTCCCTAATTTAGGAGATTCTCATGGCGACTATGCAATGTGACGTTGTAAGTGTTAAAGAGTCTTTGTACTCTGGCGCTGTAACTATGCTAATTGCTAAAGGTGCTGGTGGTGAGTTAGGTATTATGCCTGGCCATGCGCCACTAGTAACTTTGCTCAAGCCGGGCGCAATCCGCGTTCTGCTTGAAAATGGTACAGAAGAATTAATCTATGTATCAGGTGGTGTACTAGAAGTTCAACCGCACGTTGTTACTGTACTTGCAGATACTGCAGTACGTGCTGACAACCTTGATGAAGCAGCAATTATTGAAGCTCGTAAACAAGCTGAACAATTGTTAGCAAATCAAAAGAGCGACTTGGACTCAGCTGCTGCTTTGGCTGCTCTTGCAGAAACTGCTGCTCAGTTGGAAACCATCCGTAAAATCAAAAATCGCGCTCAATAAGACACGGTTTGAGATTGAAAGAACCACCCGAAAGGGTGGTTTTTTTATGACTGAATAATAAATAAATTTGATTATATTATGATTAATTTTTAATTTTCATATGCTTAAAAATATGTCAATGGAATTAATGATGTCTAATAAAATCTTTTTTACATTTGTATTATCTTTGGGATTTGTTGGGTGTGCATCCGTACCTAAAGCAGATCAAAATGCTCCAGCGCTAGTCAAATAATTTAATTCCCAACAAGAAGTCAATGCAGGAATTTACGTATATCGCTCAGCTTCTGTGAAAGGCCCTGCCTTAAAGAAAGATGTATGGATAGATGGGGAATGGTTAGGTGAAACCTCTCGTGGAGTATTTTTTTATAAAGAAGTAGTAGGTAATCAAAAACATACAATTTCGACTGAATCAGAACTTTCACCTAACCATTTGGATATTGAAACTGAAGTAGGTAAACAATATTTTGTTCAGCAATTTATTAAAATGGGCGCATTTGTAGGTGGGGCAAATTTAAAACTGGTTGATGAGCAAACAGGAAAAAAGGCCATTAGCGAATATGCATTTGCACAAGCGGTAATTGCAGCAAAGCCACCATCGCATTGAAATAAAGGTTCATATGTAGATAAGAAGCTACTCGAAAGGGTAGTTTTTTATCCCTAAATTAGTTGAAATTGATCAATCTAAAGTTGAATATATTTTATTCAATACAATCTTTATGGTGATTAAATTCAATCAGCTAGCATTGCACCATGAACCTTATCGCCTATGAGCCGCATTTTTGGGAACTTTATCAAGACTTTGATCAATATTATTTGAGCATTGCGGTTGATCTCAGTTCTGTCGTGTCATGTTGGGATGTTGAACTCACCCATGAAGAAGTCCAGCAATATGAACACCGTGGGCGCGTGAGTATTCAAGAACTGGCAAAATCGATGGTCGCTGCTGCCTATAAAGGTGATTTTGCTTCATTAGAAAGTCGTTTAGTGAAACCATATGAGCGTCAGGCCATGCAATCGGCTTTTAAAAAATGGCAAGATAGCCAAAAAGCAGGTTAATGCTTGTTATTCATACATGGGTAAAATTGAAAATTCGCCGTGACTGATAATTTTAATTTTAAAAATTTGATCAAAGCCTTCATCCCGTGACGGGACTTGAAGCTTGCGATAGGTCGCATGCACGCCAACTTCTGGAATATGAGCTTTGCCTTCACGTAAACTGTTGCGCTTTAAGGTACTGTCCAAATCGGTTTCAAAATAATAAGCAATGACTTCAAACCCTGCATCTACTGCGCGTTTTATATAGCGAGCACGAGCTTCCCGATCTGGATTTGTATTATCAATCACCATTTTTGTTTTGGATGCCAAACCAGCTTCAAAGATCATATTTTCCCGATGTCGGGTTTTCAACATATCCAAATTAATACGTAAATGGCTATGATATAAATTCAACATGTAAAAGGTGGATTTGCCAGAGGCTTGAACGCCTGTAAAAATAATCAGCTGCATAGCATTTGCAATGAAAGCACGGAATGAATAGTAGAGTATTAAATCAGCAACCCAGTTTTGCTACAATCTCTGCAAAATAAATAAGAACAAGTTGCAAAGGTCCGTATGCACAAATTTTTCAACAGTTTATCGCTGTGTCTTTGTTATAGTTTGCTCGTTGCATGTCAAAGCCAATACGTCACGACACCCAATCTTCCCACTGAAGCTGCACTTGTCGCTGAATCGGTTGATAATGGCATCAGTACGGAGCTTAAAATCCCATATATGACCGCCTTTCGAAATCTGCGACAAGCCTATAATCACTGTGTTGCGTTTACCGCGAACAATCGATACGTCTATACCGATAATCGTTTAGAAGAGCATTTGGAGCAGGGGACATTGATGGCACGAACTGAGCATGGGGCGTATTTGCATAAAATGTTGGTCGAAAGTTTAGATCCGCAGACGACACGTATTACCTTATTTTTACCGAAGCAATATAGCTTTGCCCAAGCACGTTTTAAACAAGATGTTCAGCGCGCACTTGGACAAGATAAAAACTGTAATACTTTTGAATTTGCTCAATCCAACTAATTGAACTTTAAGACGCTTGTGAGTTTTCCTGCTCTGGGTGCTCTACACGTTTACCGCCTTCATAACTGGCAAATCGAGCCTGATCACGTTTGAAGACCGGTGCGGGTGTTGGCCAAGGCCAATCTCCAAAATGGGTTTCACGATAGCGTTTAAAAGCCGCATCGAGTTCTTCCGTGGTATTGAGCACAAATGGACCGCGCATCGCCACGGGTTCATTAATCGGTTCACCTTCTAACCACAGAATCCGTGCTTCTAATCCACCTGCTTTGAGATGGACGTCGGCATCTGATTGGAGTTCAACCAAATGCTTCATCTGAATGGTTTGACCTTCTATTTCTAATGTATTGCCCTGATAAAAATAAGCAAAACGGTTGGAGCTACTTGTTGTTGAGGGAATCACCAATTCTGCACCTGCTTGCATGGTGATTAAATAAATGTTGACCTTATTTTCTGCGGCAGCCGCCCATGAGTGTGGCGGTCGGGAAATGGCATCGGTGGATTTGAACTGCCCTGAAATCACGCGGATATCCGATTTTTTTCCTTCATTATCCGTTTCAAAGACGTGAGGAATCTCTTCACGCCAAAACATTTTATAGTCAGCATCATGGGTTTTCTGTTCAGCTGATGAATTAAACCAAATTTGGAAAAGTTCAAAAGGATTGGCTTTATCTTCATGCAGTAGGGGGAACATTTCACAGCGTTCAACGCCATTGCCTGTAGACAGCCATTGCACATCACCCGCAGCATAGCGTCCGCCATTGCCTAATGAGTCAAAGTGATCGACATAGCCTTGTTCAACCAAGGTAATGGTTTCAAAGCCAGTGTGTGGATGCTCTGGGAAGCCTGGAACCACATCGCCATAGTACATATTGAATTCATCATTCTCTGCGGCTGTTTTTGGCCCCATGTCTGCATTTGCAGCAGGAAAATGATCGATATGATGAGCAGTAAATAAGAAAGGATCTTTTAAATCTAAACGAAAGGTAATGGGTGTAATGTTATAAATCACAGCGTTTGACATAACTGTTCCATCATTGGCTTTATTATTCAGCATTAATCTAAAAGGAAAAACAGTCGTGTTCTATAGCGGAACTGTAAGAAAAAAGCGTTAGCTCAAGGTCTAACGCTTTTTTTGATTTACAACAGGTGGAATGCAATGGAAATACTAAATTTCGCTACTTATTCAGTTTTAGTGGTTGTATTAGATGAGCTTTTAGCTGCTTGGTCTTGGATCAACATACCTGCCAATTTCAGCATTTCCGCTTGAATATTTCCCATTTGATTTTGGATTTTCTGAAAATCAACTTTGCTTAAATCGACTTGTCCATTGAGAAAAGGTGAGGCCAATACTTGCTGATTCGCTGCCTGTAGATTGCTGCGAATATCATTAATCTCAGTGCTTTTTAGATTTAAATCATTCAAAGCTTGATTGAAACCTTTGAGCTGCTGTTGCAGCTGGGTTGCCGCTTTTTGCAATTGGAGATGATCTTGGTTGCTGACTGCGGCTTCTAAATCGACCTGCGTTTGTTTGAGTTGTTCAACATAAGTGCCCGCTTTAAGTTGCATATCCGCAACATCGCGAACGATATAAAACATATTGCCACTTTTTAATTGGCTTTGATCTGTCGCCTGACTTTGTGTCGCGGATTGATTTTCACTTGTTGGTGCAGTTGCAGGATGATCATTTTCTGCAGCGATTTCTTGTTCCTGTTGCGGTGCTGTAGCAGGTTCACAACCAATCAGCACCAAAACACCACTAAAAATGGCAAAAGGGAGAAGGGCATTCTGCACAAGCTTTTTCATTCAATCATCACTATGTGTTAAGTCTATGCTTTGAATATAGGGGCAGAATGTGGATAAAAAATAGATTGTTGCAAAGCAATAACAAAATAATCGCTCGAACAAAAAAGAGGGCATTTGCCCTCTTTTGATGTTTTGATGGGTTTAACCTGCAATGATTTTGATCATGGCGTGGCTGACGGCATTCATTAAAATGTAGTCGCCATTCACTTTAATCCATTGTTGGTTTTTGCCTGATTTAGACATTTTTTTATATTTGTTGTGGTCACCTTTGTAGCGATGACCACGGTATTCAGAAGGTACTTTTTGTCCAGAACGCCAATCATGTGAAGGATTTACAGCTTTTTTCTTGTTCTGACTTTGTTTTTTTACCGGTGTGTTTTTGTTTAGTGTGCTGTTGGGTTTTCGTCTTTTGAGTATTTTGCCGTGCATCTATTGTTAGCGCAGAAACACGTGCTGTCACAAAATACATAAAACGATAGCTTTCATTAATGTATTCATAAGTTCACCTGTTTACTGCTGGATGTGAATTGATAAGACTCATGATAATGAGTATTTACAGGGAAGCTTTGAATAATGTGTATTTGAAATATTAAAACAATGGATAAAATGTGTAAATTATCAATATATGATAATTATTAAATATTATTGTGATAATTTAAAATGATCAATCTCAGTTAAAATCACAACAATCTTAACTGAGAGACTGAGAAATTGTCGAATTATTTGGCTAATTCAGCGTTAATGGCATCGACAATACGTGCATCATCTGCCTTGATGTCGGGTGCAAATCGAGCCACAACTTCGCCTTGTTTATTCACGAGGAATTTTTCAAAGTTCCAGAGCACTTCAGGCTTTGGATTTGGTGTTAAACCGTATTCAACTAAATCATCCCACCATGGGCCTTCACCAATGCGTTCAGGAATGGCTTGGGTTAAGGTTTGATAAAGTGGGTGTTTATCCGCGCCTGCCACAGAAATTTTTGCAAAAAGTGGGAAATCAACCTTGTAGTTGATCGAGCAAAATTCTTGAATTTCAGCTTCAGAACCAGGTTCTTGTTCTAAAAAGTTATTGGCAGGAAAACCTAAGACTTCAAAACCTTGTGATTTCTTCTCTGTATAAAGTTTTTCTAGGCCTTCATATTGCGGTGTTAGCCCACATTTAGAGGCTACATTGACCAATAATAAAACCTTGCCTTGGTATTGATTGAGTGTGGTGTCATCACCTTGGATGGTTTTTACTGGGATATCGTAAACTGAAGCTGACATATTCGTTCCTAATTAAAGTTGTGCCTTTCATACTTGTTTTAAAGGGAAATCTGGTGAACAGCAAGCTTTTATCGATAGGCTTTTCGCATAATTTTTGTAGTAGTTTGCAGAATTCGAGCTGATGCTTGGTTTATTGCTTTGTATTTAACTTGAGGCACGATGTTGGTTCGGGGTTTTTCCTGTATAGCGTTTAAAAAACTCAATAAAGCTTGAACTGTGTTGATAGCCCAATTCATAGCTGAGAGCTTTAATAGACTGACCAGCACGGAGTTGTTGAATGGCATAAATAATTTTTTGCACGGTTTCGCCATTCAGAAAGGCTCATTTGCAGTTCGTTCTGACTCAGCCGCAATAACTGACGCTCACTCAAACCGACATTGGATAAGCATCGTTGTAGGCTCAAACTAAAATGATCTACATCTGCGAGCTGCGCCAAGATCGGCTTTAACACCGCATCATGGCTTTGCGGTAAATAATGTTGATGTTTGGGCGCAGTTTTTAACTGGTCGAATAAGACCTGTAGCAGGTGTCGATAGGGTGGTGTGGTATGTTGCTCTGTAGGAAAGGCCAAAATTTCTTGCACCAATAAACGAAAGAAAGGCTGGATACTAAACACTTCAGTCTGCTTGGGAAAATCTATGCAGAGATTTGGTGCCAGTCGGATTGCCACATAATGAATAGGTTGCTCATCAATTGCGACTGAGCAATGTTCTGTATGTGGAGGAATCCACACCCCATAACTAGCAGGTGAGAGATGGTGTTGCCCTTGTATCTCATATTCGAAAATACCATCGAGACAAAAATTAAAATCACCCCAAAGACAACTGTGCGGGTAGACCGTATCTAATGCTGTGTAGTGTGCTTCAAAAAGTTCGATCTGTTGTTCAATTGGTGGTGATGTCATATAAGCCTAAGAGTCAATGTCGGAGCTACAATATAAATGTCTGAAATCATGTATTTCAATTAAAACAGACATCACTCAAAATACCTAAACCAATCTTTGCACGATATATTGAGGAGTCAGACATGTTGCTTCAAGCGCGTTGGGCGAAATTTGCAATTTGTTTGCCTCTGATAGCGGTATTTATATGGTCCTTGAATATTACCGTCACCCGCTATGTGACTGATTATATTTCACCGGTCAGTATTAGTTTTTATCGATGGTTTATTGCATTTTTGATATTAACCCCCTTTATGCTGAAAACCGTTTGGCAGCAAAGACAGCTGATCAAGCAGCATTGGCAGCAATTGGCTGTGCTGAGTGCTTTTGGCATGGTGTTATATCAAGGTTTGGGCTATACCGCTGCGCATTATACGACGGCGACCAATATGGGCATCATTAATGCCTTTATCCCAGTTTTTACGATTGCCGTTGCATTTTTCATACTGAAAGATGTACCCAATCGCTATGCCATCTTGGGCTGTGCGATCTCATTTACAGGGCTATTGTTTGTCATTGCACAAGGCGATTTCAGTCAATTACTCAATATGGGCGGACATTTCGGCGATATCCTCATGATCTTCGCAGTGTTTTTCTATGCCTTTTATGGGGTGTTTTTAAAAAAATGGCAACTGAAACTTCCGCTATTGTTGAGCTTATATGTACAAATTTTCTTTGCCGTTTTATATCACTTGCCATTCGTGTTGTATTTAGGCATAGACGCGATTAATCCTACGAATGCACCAAGTGTATTTTATGCGGCAATTTTTCCATCACTGATTGCACCATTGGTATGGATGTTGGCTGTGCAACATCTCGGCCCGAATCGCACCAGTATTTTTATGAATTTGATGCCGGTATTTACCGCGATTATTGCCTATTTCTGGTTGGCTGAGCAGTGGATGATTTATCATACCGTCGGCACAGTGATGGCGATTACTGGGGTGATCTTGGCGCAGCGTAAGTAAATCTAGTAAAAAGTTGAAAATTTATGAGAATTATTGATTAAAAAATAGGCAAACAAACTTATTTTTTATAGAGCAAATCTTTTGAAAATGGATTTTTGAGTGTAAAACTGAATTAAAAAAACAAATTCTCGTCTTAAAAATCAATCAAAAATAGATACATATTTTGACTAAGTGATTATAAAATCACAAATAAAGTGCTTATCAGTAGTTTTATTTATATAAAAAATATATTTGTTAAATTTAAAAAAATATTACATAATACTTTCATCGTAAATGAGGAAGTAATTCTTAATAATTACTTGATATTTACCCAGAGATTGCAAGACCCTCTGGATGTGATTTTATACACATCCTTTTTTATGCTCAGCCATCCCTATATGGCTGAGCTTTTTTTTGTTTGTATTTTCTAAAAGGCAGGTATAGACAGGCATCCGAGCTTATGCGCGGATGATTTCACCTGTTTCAGCATCAATAATTTTGCTTGGTTCTTGGCTTAGGCCGAGATCACCATTTAAGTAATTTAGTTCATTGGCAAAATACTGATTGGCTTCTTGTAAGGACCGTGCAGGGGTTAATCCAGCAGGATTGGCACTAGTAGACACAATAAAGCCATTAAAAGCTTGGCATAAAGCCACACATAAAGAGTGGGTAGTCACACGGACTGCGACTTTTGGATGATTGCCTTTAATCCATGTTGGAATATGGTCGCCAGCCGGTAATAACCATGTAGTTGCACGTTCATTGGGTTTACGGTTGGTCCATGTCGCAATGACCTGCTGACGCATATCTTCTGTTAAGCCTTGGAGCAGGTGTTCAACTTGAGCGACATTGGCCGCCAATAAAATCACACCTTTTTCAATGGGACGTTGTTTTAAGCGCAAAATTTCGAGAAAGGCTTGCTCATTGTAGGGATCACAGCCCAATCCCCAAACAGCCTCTGTAGGATATGCGAGAACCTGACCTTTTTTTAGACAGGAAGCTGCTTCTGCAACAGAGGTGGTAATCATTTCTATAGACCTTATCTGATTCGACAAAGGACTATTGTGAACCTAATTTACCCATTCGACAACGTAAGTAGTGTCCGGCTTGTTGTGTGGCATAGCCCATTAACTCTAATTCCATCAGTTGACTGGTCAATGTCGCGGTATCAATTTTGAGTTGAATGGACAATTGATCAAGGCTTTGGCCGACCCAATCGAGTTGCCGATACAGCGCAATTAAATGTTCTGGGATAGGTTCGGGTGGCGGGGTGTCCGGTATTGCTGTTTTGGGTGTCTCTATTTCGGTGGTTGTTAAGGTTTCGGCAGCCTGCGATTGCCATTGTGTAGCCAATGCCAAGTCTTCAATGACCTGTTGTGGATGATCAATCAAAATTGCACCTTCGCGTATGAGTTGATGGCAACCTTGATGTGACTCACTATAAATATGGCCTGGAATGGCAAAAATAGATTTGCCTTGTTCGGCAGCACGTTGAGCTGTGATCAGTGAACCACTTTTTAATGCCGCTTCCGCTACGATGACACCAAGACTAAGCCCACTCACGATACGATTTCGATGTGGAAAATGGTGTTGCAATGGGGGAGTGTGTGGAAGAAACTCACTGATTACGGTTCCCCCATGTTGGATGATTTCTTGTCTTAAACTCTGATGTGCGGTCGGATAAGTTTGATCTAAACCTGTACCCATCACGGCAATGGTTCTGTGGTGTTGTATGGCAGCGCGATGTGCCGCTTCATCAATTCCTTGTGCTAAACCGCTATTAATATAGAACCCTTGCTCACTCAGATAATAAGCAAAATCATAGGCAATTTGTCGACCTTGGGGACTGGGTTTGCGGCTACCAACAATCGCAATTTGGGGTTGCATCAAGGCTTGGGCATTACCTTGCCCAAATAGAATCGGCGGCTTGTCGCTATAAGGTAAAAGTTGTTGTGGATAGTTTAGATCTTCAGGAATCAGTACAAAGTCACTGTATTGTTCAATATCCTTGAGACATTTTTCAAAGCTAAGCTGTCCACTTGGACTATGAAATTCTTCAAAGCGCTGTAAATGATTTTTATGCAGTCCCAATTTTTGCCAAGTGGTGATTTGATCAGGCTGAAGGGCGTGGTGTAGGGCAGGATAGTGCTGCTGAATTTTATAGAAACTACGAAGTGAGTGTTGCACCACAAACCACAGGCGAATGTAATCTAAATGCAAGTCAGTTAATGAGTTGAGCATA
This sequence comes from Acinetobacter sp. YH12045, assembly GCF_013419925.1. Lineage (NCBI taxonomy): Bacteria > Pseudomonadati > Pseudomonadota > Gammaproteobacteria > Moraxellales > Moraxellaceae > Acinetobacter > Acinetobacter sp. YH12045. The sequence continues at coordinate 23,466 of NZ_VOZE01000021.1, forward strand.
ATGAGACCTTTGAATATGTCTTCTTTTTATGGTTTAAAATGATCAGTGATATTGTTGTTGGATAATAAAAAATGAGGCTGAAATACAGCCTCATTTTTATGGATTTAGTCTTAGTCATCCATCAGTGGTGGCTGAATCGTTGCACCCACTTTGATTGGTAATTCGCTTTCAAGTACATAAGCATAGCTTAAGTTATCAAATGTTTTGAATACCATGATGTTGCCAATACGTTGTCCTGGAAGTTGAACACGTTCTTTGGTTTTTGGATCAGTCACGATTTCACCTTTTTGGTTCACGCTAAAGACTTGACCAGATTGAACGCCTTGTAAGCTACCACGGTCGATCGTCACCACACTGTGAACTGCTGCAGTACCAATCGAGCCCATAACACGAACTACACTTCCGCCAGCAGTGACATTTTCAGCATTGGTTGGATAGAACAGCGTTGGTAGCATTGGGTCATATTCAGGAAGAACACGATCGCCACGACGAACTTCGGCATTATAAGTATCGGTCAGTTCTAAAGTGGTAATGTCATTTTCACCACGAACGGCAACACCTGAAGCGACTTGAATCAGTTCTAAACCTGCGTTGTATTTTTTGCCGTTTGCATCGGTAAAGATGTACGGTTCACCTTCACGGTAAACAGCATAACGTTGACCGACTTGCATACCTTGGCCGCGTGCATAAACTGTTTGGCCTTTGGCAGCTAATACACGTTGATCAGCTGTACCTAAAATGTAAGGTGTGCCTTCCACAGAATCAGCTGCAACAATCATGCTGCGCTCAAGCCATTGCTTAATATATTCCAATGGAATAACCGGAATCGCACTGTTGAGGGATTCAACACGAACTTGTGGTTGAAGTTTAGTGCCACCTGTATAGCGACGAATGATACCTTCACAACCATCACCTTCATCCTTACCGATGATTGGGCGGCCATTGTAGGTACACATTAATAGGCGGTCACCTGGGAAAATCCAGTGCGGATTTTTCACGTGTTTATTGCTCGCCCAGATTTCAGGCCAGCGCACAGGATTTTTTAAGAAACGCTTGGAAATATCCCACAACGTATCGCCTTTTTTCACCACATAAACTTGAGGCGCACCTGCCTTCAATGACGGTGGATTGACGTTACGAGCAGGGGCAGCTTCTGCAACACTGACCATTCCGATCCCCACACTTACACAGACTGTAAGTGCCAATAATTGTTTTTTAAACCCCAAGGCACTAAAAGTTGGCATGCCCTTCAAAACCTTTTTCATTATCATAATTCCTAAAATTATGTATGTAACTGCGTTATAATAACGATATTACACACAATTTTTTGATGAAGCATTCCTTCATTTTGTTTTTTGATCAATGGCATAAGTGAGGACGTCGTATGGCCTTATTACCTATTTTAAGTTTCCCCGATCCCCGTCTTCGTACCATTGCAAAACCAGTCGAAGAAGTTACTGATGAAATTCGTCAGTTAGCAGCCGACATGTTTGAAACTATGTATGAAGCACCGGGAATTGGCCTGGCAGCAACACAGGTAGATCACCATATTCAGCTGATAGTCATGGATTTATCTGAAGAAAAAGATCAACCCATGGTGTTTATTAACCCCAAAATTACGCCATTGACGCAAGAGACGCAGCCCTATGAAGAAGGCTGTTTATCAGTGCCTCAAATATACGATAAAGTTGAGCGCCCGTCACGTGTAAAAATTCAGGCAATTAACCTTGAAGGTCAATCATTTGAAGTGGAAGCGGACGGACTTCTCGCAGTTTGTATCCAACATGAAATGGATCACTTAAATGGTAAGTTATTCGTCGACTATCTATCGCCTTTGAAACGTCAACGTGCACGTGACAAAGTGGAAAAATTGGTTCGCCAACGCCAAAAAGATAAAGTCGCAGTTAAGCGTTAATTGATCGCGGTTAAAAAATACTTGAGACAAGCCCAATTTCGATTGGGCTTTGTTATACTTGGGTCAGACAAATGTTAGGGTTTGCCTGTATTGTTTCGTAGTGGAGTGCTGCTGTCCTTTGCAGCGGTTTTTTTGCAGATTGCTGTTTTTTTACAGCCATTGTTGCCCAAGCAATATCAAGTTGCTCCGGTCTGCGAAACCATTACGCGTGCACTTTTACTTCCCAATGCTCATACTGAGCATACCGCACATTCACACCATTCATCATCCGCTCACGTAGAGCAGGTTCAAGTCGATCATACTGCCCATGAACATGATGCCAGTCATCAATGTCAGTATTGTACCGTCTATGGCAATTTGGTTTTGCCCCCTGAACTTGATGTGAAAGAAGTGCTTGATCGAATTCAAGTTCGTTTAATTGCTTTTCAAAAAGCTTTCAAGCATGTCTGGTTTGTTCTTCAACAACTCTTTTTATTTCCGCAAGGTCGAGCCCCGCCACTCGCTGCATAAATCCGACGTTTTTTAACTTGGGTCTTTGAGGACTCAGGTACGCCTTTATTTATGTATTTTGTGAGATAAACATGGCTCAGCCTAAATTTTTTCTACAGCCTCTTGCGGCTGCAATTTGTGTTGCCTGCTATTCAACTACGGTGATAGCTGACGAGATGTCCGTAGAGATGACGGAAACCAATGCTGTTCAGACTTTGGCACCGATTGTGGTGACATCACATCAGGGGAATGATGCCAATGGCCTGATTGTTCGTGCCAACCCCAAACAGCCGATTCAACCGATACCTGCCAGTGATGGGGCCGATTATTTAAAAAGCATCGTGGGTTTTAGTGCAGTGAAAAGTGGCGCAGGAACCAACGGCGATGTGACGTTTCGTGGCATGTTTGGTTCACGCATTAAAATTTTGACCGATGGCACAGAAAATCTCGGGGCTTGTCCGAGTCGTATGGATGCACCATCTTCTTATATTTCCCCTGAAAGTTATGACCGAATTTCAGTAATTAAAGGACCTCAAACGGTTCAATATGCCAATACAGGTTCTGCTGCAACAGTCTTGTTTGAACGCAAACAGGAACAGTTCGATGCTGATAAAAACTACCGTGGTCAAGCCAGTGTGATGATCGGCTCTTATGGTCGTTTAGATCATAATGTCGAAGCGGCCGTGGGGGATGAGCATAAATATGTCCGTTTAAATGCTAGCCGTTCTGTTGCAGACAGCTACCAAGATGGAGATGGTAATACTGTACCGTCAGACTGGGAGCGTTGGAATACAGATTTGGCACTCGGTTGGACGCCAAACGAAGATACATGGGTAGAACTTACTGGAGGTAAAGCCGATGGTGAGGCGGTGTACGCGGGCCGAATGATGGATGGTTCACAATTTGCCCGCGAAAGCTTGGGGCTTCGAGTCGAGAAAAAGAATGTCACTGAGGTGATTAAGAAAATTGAAGCACAAGTGAACTATAGCTTTAATGATCATGTCATGGATAACTATAGTTTACGTCCTGAACCAATGATGAAAATGGCGACTAATGTTGCTCGTAAAACATTAAACGCTCGTATGGCCGTAACCCATGAATGGGATAGTCTTCAATTTATTACGGGTATCGACAGCCAAAATAACCAACATAGTATTCGTAAAACAGATTCAAAAAATCATATTGTTTATCAAGACCAGCCACGTATGACAGACATGAAATATCAGTCTTATGGTGGTTTTGGTGAATTAACCTATCATTTTGATGATCAAAACAGTTTGGTTTCAGGTGTTCGGTTTGATCAAGTCGATGTGAAAGATGAACGACAAGATTCAATTGATCAAGGTTATAACCGTAAATTGGATAAAACCTTAACAAGTGGCTTTATCCGTTTTGAAAATACACATCCTGAACATGATGATGGTAAAACCTATATTGGTTTAGGCTATGTAGAACGTATGCCAGATTATTGGGAATTATTTAGCCCAAAATCAGGAAATGGTGATATCAATATATTCAATCATATTGATACGGAAAAAACGCTTCAGTTAGATATGGGCTATCAACATCAACATGGTGCTTTGAATTCTTGGGTGTCGGCTTATGCTGGTTTGGTGAATGATTATATTTTAACGAGTTATAAGCCTGGAACAGGAATGATAGGAGGTATGGAAGCGCATAGTCGAAATATCGATGCAACCATTGCAGGTGCAGAAGCTGGGATTGGCTATCAATTTACAGATGCGATCCAAGCAGATGTCAGCGCAATGTATGCGTGGGGGGAAAACACCACGGATAATACGCCATTACCACAAATCTCACCTTTAGAAGCTCGGGTAAATTTACGTTACATTCAGGATAATTATACTTTGGGTGCGTTATGGCGTGTTGTTGATGGTCAAAATCGGATTAGTCCAAACCAAGGTAATATTGTGGGATACGATCTACAGAAAAGTGCAGGCTTCGGTACGCTTTCTTTAAATGGTACTTATCATATTGATGAGGGTGTAGATGTATCTGTGGGTGTAGATAATCTCTTGAATAAAACCTACACCGAACATTTAAATAAGTTGGGGGATGCCGGTACAGGCTTAGCGGCAGATGAACAGTTCAATAATATTGGCCGAAATTATTGGGCACGTATTTCGATGAAATTCTAAGTTCTGATATTTGTCATCCAAAAAGCAGAGCGATCGCTCTGCTTTTTTTTATTGGTGCATACTCGCCAGTTGTTTGGCCTTACTTTGATACAGTGCTAAACCGAGTTTTTGAATCGCACGGCCTTTTTGCTGTAATTTTTGATTTAAACTTGGGAGATGCTTAGCACCTGAATACAGGACAAGATTTCTAGCCAATAAATAATAAACAAACCATGCGGCAGACTGGGGTTTGAGCCCTAATTTATGCATGCGTTTTTTGCCAATAAAAAATTGTGTCAGCTCCAGATGTTGTCGATAAGCCAGTTTTTGCTGAAGTGGTCGAAGGTATTTGTACTGTCGTTCAAAAGGTTCTTTAGATAAACTTGCCCCAAGCGCTACGCTACTTGCATCTGATTTTGGGTGGACAAATTGCATCCAATATAAAAGCTTCCAACCGTCAGATTCTTTTTCAATTAACCATTTTTCATCAATACCCATTAACCAACCCACATAACGCCAAAAATGTAAAAAGCTTTCAGTTTCTTGTTTTGATGGAAAAATTCCTAAAGCGCGAATGCCCAAAAGTACTACACTGCTAAAGGCAAGATTGGTCATCGCCAAGTCAAATTGATTCATCGGCACCCCCCACGTTGCAAAATCCCAGTCTTTGCCTTTTTGGAGTTGATGGCGTACCAAAGCGTGAATAAAACGCACATAAATCGTCGATGTAAACCCCGCATGCAAACGTTCGAGTCCGCGTTCTTCAGTGATATCTACCCACCATTTGGTAGTTTCAGCCAGACGTGTACCGGCTTGTTTATTTAAAGCACCGGTCAGCATGAGCGGCTGATTGAAACCGGGGAAAAGATAACCGACCATAAGTGAAAGATCGCGCAAAATAAAGCCATTATTAATCCCTAGCCGATGGGTGAATTCAAGGGCTTGCTGTATTTTTTCTGGCTCTAACCAAGGCGGTGTTTGTTCAACATGCTTAAAAAAATGTTCGAGTTCAGGAATAGGAAAGGGGAGCTGCTCTACACCTTTAAATAAAGCGATTTCAAAATATTCACGATGCTGTTTAGGGTTCTGCATCATCCACGTGAGCACTTTTTCCATCTGTGGGTCACCACATTGCAAGGCTTTATTGAGGGCAAGATATTGAGCGTAATTTGGCTGTGCAGCCTGACCCGTCAAATGAGACAGTAGAAAACTCAGCAGATTAGATTGCTGCGTGGCCTGAAATGAAGTCAGTCGGGTATTGAAGTGAGTGGTCATGTTTTGATCTTCAATGTTATTGTTTCATTCCACACTAATATGAATATTTATTCGCATTCAATTCGCATAACACTATGGCATTGGAGAGCAAACGAATGAGAAAAAGACCACAACAACAACGCGCGAAAATGATCGTGGAAAGCATTTTGCAAGCTGCGCAGTTGTGTATTGCAGAACAAGGTTTACTGGAGCTGACGACGCCCAAAATTGCGGAAAAATCTGGCGTGAGCGTTGGGTCAATTTATCAATATTTTGAAAATAAAGAACAAATCGTAGAAGAATTACTGCTCAGAAAATCAGAACAATTGGGGTTGGCACTAAAAAATATAGTCGTGGAGCAAGAGCAGCACAGTATTTATGAGGTGATCCCACTTTGTATTCAGTTTGGCTTTGATATGTTGAAAGCTGATCGTGGCTTCTTCATTGAGATCTTAAAACATTGGCATCAATACAGTCATTCAGATGCCTCTCAGGTTTTGGAAAAGCATTTTTTTGAAGTCGGGATGTATTTATTTAATCGCTACTATTCACATTGGAACTTTGAGACGCTGAAACATCGCTCTTTTGTGATCATTAACAGTACTTTATTTACCATGATGCGCTATGTGAGCAATAATAGTTTTTTAATTACAGAACAACAGCTTAAAGTGGAATTGTCGAAGATGATTTTGGCTTATCTAGATAGTGAATAACACTGAAAAAATAAATTTGTCTCTTAAATAATCTATTTAATTCTGATCCAAGATATGTGAAGATAGATCAAAAATAAATCAATAACTTAAGATAATAAATCAGGAACATCATGATGGTTTCTTTGAGTTTGCAGCAACTGTCCAAATCTTTTGCGGGAAAACGTATATTTTCAAATTTAAATTTAGAGTTAAGCGAATTCGGAATTGTCGCTGTTGTTGCTGAGAATGGAGTAGGGAAGTCCACCTTACTTGCGATGATTGCTGGGATGTTGGATTTTGATGCAGGCAATATTTTGATTAATGATCAACAATATGCCCCTCACAACAATGAATACAAGAAACTTGTGGCCTATGTGCCAGATAAAAGCCCTATTTATGATTTTTTACATGGGCAGGAGTTTCTGAATTTAATATGTAATATTCGAGGGATAGCGCATGAGCAGTATCAAATCTTCATTGAAAAATTTAAATTAGAACACTATTTAGCCACGCCATTTGCTGACATGTCTTTTGGTACAACCAAAAAGTTTTTATTGGTTGCAGCCTTAATGACTTCGGCACCTTTACTGATTTTGGATGAACCGAGCAATGGCTTAGATCAAAATGCCTTGGCTGAATTAACAAGTATACTTTTACAGCAGAGCCAATCAAAATTGATTCTATTGTCTTGCCATGATCCTGTATTTAGAGACAGTCTTGCAGCAAAAATCATCGAGCTAGATCGGTTAAAGTCCAATGAGCAGGCGGCATGAATAAACAAAGACCTGTTGGGCAGCGAACAATTATAAAAACGCTTTTGAAATACCGATGGACATTTTATGTCAAAACCACAGCAGACGCAGTTGCACGGCAAAAGCATTTACTTATTTTAATCACATTAATTCTCGGGCCAATGCTATTCGGACTGCTCTTATCTTTAGTACAGCCCATTATTGATTTGGTTTATTGCAAATCATTAATCACGAATCTGTTTCTTTGGACAGGCTTTCTTGCCTTAAATGTATTTTGGTGTGCGATACAGCGTAAAGCTTTGAGTGGTGGGGAAGGGTATCACTATCTAGCGCTATTGCCCATCACGGTCAAAAGTCGCTTTGCAGTGGAAATCAAATTTTTAGGCAGTTTAAGCTTTTTGATGTTATTGCCATTTGTTTTGGCGCTTCTATATGTTTGGGTTGAGTATGAACTTTTAGCTTCCATTGGCATCAGTGTATTGATGCTACTTTGGATCTTTAATTTATTAATTATACAAATGCTGTTTTTACAACAGAATCAATATTGGGTTTTAGTCTGTCTTTTGACATATTTGCCCATTTTGAGCCTAGCGATATTGGACGCTCAACTCATTGCGGTATTGTTAACTACTTTCATCTGTATAGCGGCAATAAAATTCTGGCTGATCGGTAGGAAATCAAAACCAATTAAGCTGCAAGTACCTAGGGTATTTCTGATACAGAAATATAGTCCCCTCTGGCTCAATCAAAATAAATTAATTATTCGTCAGGCATTTCATAAAAGATTTCTTACCCATCGTATTGTCAGTATCGGTATATCAGTTACAGCGGTCGTAATTTTGTATTGGTTCGCCACACAGGTGGATACTTGGAACATCATGAGCCTTGATTTCACTGCTTCACAATTATTCCAATTGATGTGTGCCATCTATATTGCACTGAGTTTATTCAATCTAGGCGTGATCAAAATGGACTTAAAATCAAATTTTGAATCTGCAGAACGCTTCTGGATCATTCAAGGGTTCACACTTTGGCAGCTCAGGAAATACGAATACTGTGTTTTATTGATAATTGGCTTGGTGATGAGTGTGCCAGTATTGCTGTGGCTACTGCTGAAAGGTGGATTCGTTGATGTGCTATTAATGGTGACATTATTTGGTATCGTCATTCCATTTATTCAGTGGTTGTATAGAAAGCCTGAAGAAGTGCACGGTGTTATGCCAGTTTTAATGTTTATCTTATGGGTGCCTGTGGCGTATTGCATGCTTTCTGTACGCTAAAAGCACTTTTTTAAGTAAAAAACACGAATTTAGTAGAATAAATAAACAAACGTAATGAAAAATTAAAAATAAATGGAAAAGGGTGTTGCGTTGGATCAGAAATGCTGTAGAATGCACATCCATCGGCGGTGATGAAGATTAAAACTTCTGATAAAACAATGACTTGGTTGAATTGATTAAGTTGGGTTTTATTTTTTAAGTTTAAAAA
>NZ_VOZE01000022.1:0-29815 GCF_013419925.1 Acinetobacter sp. YH12045
GTAAATTTTCAGCGTTGCTGGCTCCCCGTCAGCCGGATTGGGTTGCATCGCAGGGGTGTCGAAAGAGTCAACTGCGGTCCAAAGCTGTTGGACTTGGGTGAAAAGGGCGTTTATTCTTCCTATACGTGAACCGCATCCTACGGAATGAGTAACCCTTGCCCTATTGTGAGTAGAACGTCGTATAATTCAAACGAAAGCAGTTAATAGGTATGAAATATCACAGCACAAAAGAGCGACAGGACATGTTTAGATGATGTTATTATAAAATAATAACATCATGGATGAATAAAAAATAATTTTCTATCTTTACAACTATGTTATACTTCTATGATAAGGCTATGATGGCAAAGCCTTGGTTTTCCTAATCAAATAGTCGCCGAGATGGCTTCAATGCGACAGTAGGTCTACTGTCTCACAATTAATTCATGTATCAGATTTTTGTTCCCTGATGGGAAGTGTTATCCATACGAAAAGAATATGGGTAAAGTGTTACACCTGTATATGACATTCAGAATGTCCTGTCGGGGGAACTGGTACCAATTTAATAAAAGAAAACAGTATAGAAATGACAATCGAAGATATGCAAACATTAGCCCTAGAGCATGGGCTGAGAATTTCGGAAGAGATGAGCGTCAATGAGATGGGCATCGACTTTAGAGTTGCCTTTGTAAAGGAAGTAAACGGTGAGAACTGGGTACTCCGTATACCTCGAAGAAGCGATATGCTTGAACAAATCGAAAATGAAAGTAGAATATTGGATTTAGCCAAAAGAAACCTGTCGATCAATGTCCCTGATTGGAAAATTGTATCGGAGCGCCTAATAGCCTACCCTTTACTGGAGGATGCGCCTGCTCTGACATTCGATGCGATAACACATGAGGTTTCTTGGAACATAGATCGCGATAGCATAGCTTATGTGGAGTCTCTGGCAAAATCATTGGCCGAATTACATCGTATTACAGCTGACGATGTGAGAAAGAGCAACTTGAAAATAATGACTCCAAGTGAATTGAGGACCGAAATAGCTGACCGTATCCACTTGGTGAAATCTGAGATAGGTATCAGCGAGCCGTTGGAAAACAGATACCGTAGATGGTTGGACAATGACCCTTTGTGGCCTGAATTCACTTGTTTCATCCATGGCGATCTCTATGCAGGGCATGTCTTAACCTCGAAGGAAGGTAAGACCTCTGGTATCATAGATTGGTCTACTGCGCATATGGGTGATCCTGCACTGGACTTTTCTGGTCACGTATCGGTTTTTGGAGAGGATAGCCTGAAGAGTTTGATAACGGAGTATGCTAAACAAGGCGGAACGATATGGGATAGGCTCTACGAACAATCTATAGAGAGGGCTGCTGCAGCTCCATTAGCATATGGCGCTTTTGCGGTAGAGTGCAACGACGATAATCATATCAATGCCGCCAGAGCAGCCTTAGGTATTGTTCAATAAAATGATGTGAGGATACTTTTTTAAATGCTAAAATAGGAGTTCGATTGGTGCCACTTAAGAGTATCATTGATTTCTATTTTAGCCAGTATCCTCCACTTTTAGGAGCTCCTCGAAACTCGATTTTATGATCATCTCTTAAGATTTTGAGCCACCGCTCTACTATCTTGACAGGAACTAATAGCTCGTTTACTAAAAATGGTGCACGCTTTCCTGGATTAGTTCTTATCTGATTAAATAGTAGATTTACTCCCTCACTTACTCCCTCATTAGATTCGAAAAGTAGCTTTGATGAGACAATAACTCGAAAACCGTGCTGGAAATTTTCAAAGACAGGGGGACGCAGACCATAGGATGCGAAGCCTTCTTGGATTCGTTTGATGCCTGACCCATATTTTTCAATAAAATGCGCTTCTTTGAACGTGGCAGATATCCTTTTATTGCGCGCCCATGGCGAGTAATCTTCACGAAGAAGCTGATCAATCGTTAAGTTATCAGCTAAACCACCTGGATTGAAAAACTCTATGGAATTGTAATACACCCTGATTATGGAATCGGCAAATTAATTTGGACTTGGGTGAAAAGGGCGTTTATTCTTCCTATTACGTTGTCGGCAGCGGGCCAAAAAGGAATACGTCCATGCCCATCGAGGTGAAACCGGCTGTGAGCGCGGGTTCAAGCATATAGCCCGACAGGCGCGTATCCTTGCCGATCACGACACGATGGCGGTGGTCACCGCGACGAAAGACACGGCCAGCCGCCATGCCGACGCGCAAGGCGGTTTCCGCCGTCATCGCGCCTTCGTTGGCTTTGCCACGAATACCGTCTGTGCCGAAATATTTGCGCACCATAAGGTCGATTATCCTGTCGTCGGGTCGCCCTCAAAGGGGACATGCCTGCTGAACCGCGAATATAGAGAAATATCCCGAATGTGCAGTTAACGAATTCTTGCGGTTTCTTTCAGCGCCGCCAATACCGCCAGCCCGTCGCGCAAGGGGCGCGGCTCGTGTGTGCGGATGAAGTCAGCTCCACCTGCGGCGGCGGCAAGCTCTGCAGCGAGTGTCGCGGCCCCGACATCCCCCGGACCACGGCCTGTGAGCGCGCGCAGAAAGGATTTGCGCGAAACAGACAGAAGCACCGGCAAATCGAAGCGCAGCCGCAATTCATCGAACCGCGCCAGCACCGAGAGCGAGGTTTCGGGAGCAGCCCCCAGAAAAAACCCCATGCCGGGATCAAGGACAAGGCGGTTGCGTTTGATACCGGCACCCGTCAGCGCCGCGATGCGCGCGTCAAAGAACGCCGCAATGTGATCCATGATGTCGCCAGCGGGTGCCTCGCGCCGATCTGCCTGCCCGTCTTGCACCGAATGCATAACGACGAGTTTGGCAGATGATTTCGCCAATTGCGGATAGAACGCAGCGTCTGGAAAACCGCGAATATCATTGAGATAGGCCACACCACGCGACAAGGCATAGGCTTGCGTCGCGGGTTGATAACTGTCGAGCGAGACGGGAATGCCATCTGCCTTGAGCGCGTCCAGCACCGGCGCGATACGCGCGATTTCTGTGTCGGACGAAACAGGCGCGGCGTCGGGATTGCTGGATGCCGGACCGAGGTCGATCACATCTGCCCCCTCGGCCATCAGCTTACGCGCCTGCGCAATGGCTGCGTCTGGCGCCAGATACCGGCCTCCATCGGAGAAACTGTCCGAGGTTATGTTGACGATGCCGAAAATGATGAGCGATTTATTCATGGGGGCTTCTATAATAATCTCTGTACACGACAAAAATAGATAACTCATTGAAATAATGTCACAATAATTGTTTTCTAACGACGAATACTATGACACATCTCAATGAGTTATATCTTATCTTAAACAAATCTCTAAAATGGAACAAGTCACATTTAAAGTGCTTTGCGCTCATCATGCTTGTGATTATTTTAAAGCAAACATGTAATCTTTCTTCTGCATCTAAAGCCTTGCCCATCAAGTGTTTACCACAATCATTTTATCGACGTATGCAGCGCTTCTTTGCAGGTCAGTATTTTGATTATCGTCAAATTTCTCAGTTGATTTTCAATATGTTTTCATTCGACCAAGTGCAACTGACTTTAGATAGAACCAATTGGAAATGGGGAAAACGAAATATTAATATCCTGATGCTCGCAATCGTTTATCGTGGAATAGCGATACCTATCCTTTGGACATTGCTTAATAAACGTGGAAATTCAGATACGAAAGAGCGTATTGCTTTGATTCAACGCTTTATAGCCATTTTTGGTAAAGACCGTATTGTGAATGTGTTCGCAGACAGAGAGTTTATCGGTGAGCAGTGGTTTACATGGTTAATTGAACAAGACATCAACTTCTGCATTCGTGTTAAAAAAACTTCATTGTCACCAATCATTTAGGAAAGAATCATAAAATTAGTGATTTATTTCGCCATCTTAAAGTTGGTCAAATTGAATGTCGTAAACGACGGATTTTGGTTGGTCGGGTGAAACTATATATAAGTGCACTACAGTTAGAAAATGGAGAGCTTTTACTCGTCGTTTCTCCTCAGTTTAATGCCAATGCTATTCAGGATTATGCATTACGCTGGGAAATTGAAACCTTATTCAGTTGTCTCAAAGGACGCGGGTTTAATCTTGAAAATACGCGCTTGACAGACCCTAGACGAGTGAAAAAATTGATTGCGGTGTTAACTATAAGCTTCTGTTGGTGTTACTTAACGGGTGAATGGCAACATAATCAAAAAAAAGCGATAAAAATAAAGAAGCATGGACGACTCTCAATGAGTTTATTTCGCTATGGTTTAGACTATGTTCAAATGGCGATTCAGCGTTTAATTGGTTTTGGGAAAAAAGAAGAGTTTAAGGAAATTTTGGCAATTTTAAGAAAGCAGAATCCTGATAGGATAAGGGTTCTGTGAAATTTGTCGTGTACAGAGTATAATAATAATAATCGAGCATGAGTCTCATACGGATGCTCGGGTCGAAAGGGAATCCCCAGGCGAGTAACCTGTTTGCGGTGATCCATTAGCTGCAGGAGCAGAATAGCATACATCTGGAAGCAAAGCCAGGAAAGCGGCCTATGGAGCTGTGCGGCAGCGCTCAGTAGGCAATTTTTCAAAATATTGTTAAGCCTTTTCTGAGCATGGTATTTTTCATGGTATTACCAATTAGCAGGAAAATAAGCCATTGAATATAAAAGATAAAAATGTCTTGTTTACAATAGAGTGGGATATGTGGAGTCGATTAGTCCAATTTCTCGGTCAAAGCCCAAGGCCTTTTCGGCATTAACCAAGAGTCTGCTTAAGCACAATTTTCTGGTGGGTAATCATAACTTTTGCCTCATTTGTGATGGATTGATCTATCTTGATTCTACTGAATCGGATCATCGGATTGCCAAAGCCGTAGGTGGGCAAGGTGTTCTAGAGAATGGTCTGCTGGTTCATCCCATCTGTAATAGGATGAAATCAGATCTGAGCCTGGAAGAGATTAGAGCGGATTTGTTTGGTGAATTACTGTATTAATCAACAGAGCGATGAGCTCATTTTTGCAGAAGTATCAATGATTAATCACATGATTTAACTTTTGATACATTCAGCCAATATGGTTATTTTTAATTCAGTCCAGAATCACAACCAGAAACTAGCTGTAGTTTCTGAATGACCGTCAAGGTCCTTAGTTTCGCCCATAGATTCCCTCTGTGGGCTTTTTTTGATCAAAAATTGTATAGATGCTCTAAAATAAACCTTTTAGCATTTCATAAGCAATTAGGATTAAGGCTGAGACCATCAGCACAACAAAAATGAGTTCCACTCTAGTTAACAACTTAGTTCCATTTACTTTTCACTTAATTTATATAGCAGTTAACTCGTAGCATAAATGACATAACATGACATGGAAAATAATCAAAAAGACAGAATTTGGATTTTGATCAGATCTGCATGTTTACATGCTTCTACAGCAGCTTTGAATGTTTCACTTAACCTTTAAACTTTTCTTAAAACTAAATATATTTACATATACATTCTAAAATTTGATAGAATTTATTAAAACTTTAGATTCTAAGTGTAAATAATGAGAAGCGCTAATATTCGACGTGATGGCTACTTAAAATTTCTGAATACATGGCAAGACCGTGATGTCATTAAAGTGCTTTCGGGTGTACGTCGCTCTGGAAAATCCACCTTATTGGCGATGTTTCAACAAGACCTAAAAGCACAGGGCGTACAAGCCGAAAACATCATTGCCATCAACTTCGAATTTATGGAATTTGAAGAACTCACCGATTACCGTAAACTACATGATTATGTATTATCCAAAGTTGATAAAAGTAAAAAAAACTATGTTTTTTTAGATGAAATTCAACATGTTACAAATTTTGAGAAAGTAGTCGACTCTTTATATGTTCGGGATTATATCGATTTATATATTACAGGCTCAAATGCATTCTTTCTAAGTGGAGAACTTGCGACTTTACTTACAGGACGCTATATAGAGCAACATGTTTTACCCCTTTCATTCCAAGAATTTAAACAGTGGCATATTGAAAATAATCCGATCATCCAACAATTATCAAATCGTGATTTGTATGCCATGTATACGCGCAGTAGTTTCCCTTATACGCTTGCCATGACTAGCCAGCAGGAAACTTATGATTACTTGCAAGCGGTCTATGCCAGTGTAATGTTTAAAGATGTTATTCCACGTTTGAATACTGCCGATATTAACTCTCTCGAGCGTGTCACAAGATATTTGGCAAGCGTGACAGGCTCAGCTATTTCCATCAATAAAATTAAAAATACCTTTGTTTCAAGTGGGGTTAAAATTTCATTTGAAACAGTAAAACGCTATATTCAGGGCTTACAGGACAGTTTGTTATTTTATAGTGCCGCACAATTTAAAGTACGCGGGCGTGAGTTATTACAATCCTCTGAAAAATACTATTTAGTTGATGTCGGATTGCGCCGGATTATGTTGCCTGATGCTAATGCTGATCAAGGTCATATCTTAGAAAATGTGATTTATCTTGAGCTTGTCAGACGAGGTTATACGGTCTATGTAGGGCGGGTTGATGAATATGAAATTGATTTTGTTGCTGTCGATACTTTACAGAATTTAACTTATTATCAGGTGGCATTAGAAACGCTCAATGAGGAGACACTCAGCCGAGAGTTACGTCCATTACAGAAAATTTCTGATTCGTATCCCAAGTATTTGCTTACATTAGACACGATAGGGACTGAAGCGAATTATAATGGTATTGTAAAAATGAGTGCTCTCGATTGGTTGCTATCTGAAAATAAGTAAAGTTGAGGGTAGACATGGATACTATTATTTATTAATTAAAACTCAAAGACTTTTCAGCATTAACCAAGAGTGTGATCAAGCATAATTTCTGCTCCAATTGTGATGGATCGATTTACCTCGACTCGATTGAGTCAGACTATCATGATTGAGCCAGAGTCGCTTACTGAAAGTAGCGAGAATTGCGCTGGAGTTTCTGAAGGATATTAATTCCTTAGTTTGCCCATTCATCCATCTGGGCATTTTTTTTTTGATTAAAATACAATGCGGTTCTTGCTAAAAAATGACGGCACCCACCATAAAACACAATATTCCAAAAATAATCCAAGGCCATATCTTTGCCTTCGGTTGTTCTAAATTCTGAGGATTATATTCCGTGTGTTCTAGCGATGTCGGTTGTGGAACACGGGTCTTTTTAGAGTAAGGTTGGTGTTTAGAGTAAGATAGTCCCGTACCTGGAATGCCGACACTGGTTCGCGTACCTTTTTTCCCAATATTTAGAGAAGCACCAGGTTTGCCAATGCTGGCACTGCTGATGCCTTTATGGGTCAGATTAATTTTAAAACCCGGGAATAATTTAATACTTTTACGAAATCTAAAACCCATATTTCTCTCATTCTAAAACTTAGCTCAATTCACGCGCTATACCAGGATCCATGATCTGCTAGAGATCGTACTTTGACGGCTATCATCAGGATACTAGTATATTTTTTATCTGATGATTGCAATACTACCTTTAAATACCGTCAAAAATATTTACTGTATATTTGCTGTAGGGTAATCTTAAAGCTGCTATTTATTGACTGATTGGTATATGACGACAGATAAGCATGAAGTGCTTCTTCGAATGCGAGCCATCGAGTTGCTTGCTTACTGGGAAGGTCGTTTGGTTACCAATCGTTTGATGAGCTGGTTTGGGCTCAGTCGACAGCAGGCTTCTGCGGATATCAAGCGTTACAATACGCTGTATAACCCCGATGCCTTGATTCATGACCCCTCCGTCAAGGGTTATGTGCCTAAGGCCAGCTTCCAGCCTGTACTGACTACAGCGCATATCAATGAATATCTCAATATGCTCTCGGGCTTGGTCAGTGAATCGCATGCCCTTATTGCGATGCCAGAACCGAATCTTACAGCAGTTCAATTACCTGATCGCAGTGTACGTCCTGAAGTGATTCGGGAAGTTTTGCGTGCCTGCCGCAACCAAAGTACTTTAAAAATGATTTATGCCTCGATGCAGAATCCGCAGTGGCATGAACGCATCATTTCCCCACACACCCTGGTGTATACCGGTTTTCGCTGGCATGTCCGTGCCTATTGCCATCAGAGCAAGCAGTTTAAGGACTTTTTACTCTCCAGAATTGATCGCACACCTGTTGTGATGGCGATTGAGTCAGTAGGCCCTGCTCAGGATCAGCAATGGCATGAAGAAATTGTACTGACGCTGATCCCTAATCCAAAATTGAACTCATCACAACAAGCGCTGGTCGAAAAAGACTTCGGCATGCCTGATGGCAGATTACAGATTCCGGTGAAAAAAGCCCTGGCTCACTATACTTTGCAGCGATATCAGGCCGCGATCACGCTGGCTGAGGCGGATGATGCCTTGAAATATCCCTTGGTACTACAACGCTCAGATATCGAAAAGCTGTCGTCTTACCTGTTTGATCAGGCGTCATAGGAGATTGGCTATGTTAGAACAATTTCATTATGACAGTGACCTGATTGGCGGTTCCCTGATGGTGCGTGAAAGCCGGCTGATCGCGGATCTGTTATTACGAGAAGCGACTCCAGAACAATGGCATCAGGCCATTCAGATTGACAATATTCTGCAAAAAAGAACGCCTGCTTCAGCCCAACGTAACGCCACTGCCATTCGTAAGCGTCTTGAGCGCTTAGAGCCTGATTTCTGGAAAGCTTTGCGGGATGGGGATGATGAGCTGGCGACTCAGGTGGCTTTTTGTGGGGCACTGGAACGCAACCTGTTGCTGCTTGAGTTTATGGAAACGGTGATGAGGGATGCCTATATCTCCCAGGCGCAATACTTGGACAGTTATATCTGGTCAGATTTTTTGGATGAACGCTCACAACGTGATCCGGATATCTGTGATTGGAAAGAGTCCAGCAAGAAAAAAATGGGGCAGGTGGTGTTTCGCATGCTGGCAGAAGCCGGTTATTTAAAAAGTACCCGTAAGCTGGAGTTGCAGCGCGTGATCGTCAGAGCAGAGCTGCGTAGCCTGTTGGAAGAACATTATAAACAACGCATTAAAAGATCTATGGAAGTGTCGGTATGGACGCGTTAGTTGTAGAGGGGCAGCAATGAGTCAAACAATACATGAGCGTCTGAACCAGATTCCAGAGCGAATACTTTCAACCGAGTTTCTCACTGGACAAGGATTGGGCAATGAAATTGGCTTCTGGATTTTTGATTATGCACCTGAAGATGAGTTGAAGGTGCGCGAATATCTGCATTTTCTAGACGGGATGCTGGAGAAAAAACACAGTCAGCTGAAGGTGGTGAATATCAACCTGCTGCAAGCCGTGGTGGATTATCTGTCTGAGCGTAACTTCATCGATAAAGCCATTCAAATGCAAAAAGCCAAAGGCGATGAGGCGCTGCTCAAAGCGCTGAAAGGCCCACTGCATATGGATAAGTTCGCGCCCTATCTGGTGAGTAAATATGCCACCAATGCACAAGATATTGTGTTGATGACTGGGGTAGGGTCGGTTTGGCCACTGTTACGTGCCCATCACTTATTGAACAGTTTGCATTCGTTACTGGGGCATAAGCCAGTGGTGCTGTTTTACCCAGGTTATTACGACGGTCAAGCGATGAGTTTATTTGGAAAAATTCCAAGCAATAATTACTACAGAGCATTCAGATTAGTGCCTTAACACGGCAAATAGAAATAAGAATTCGGGGGAATGGATTGAGATGAACATTAAAGAACTTTTTTATAAGCCATTAGATCGTGCGATTAACGGGGTCGTAAAAGCAGACCAGAATGACAATACTACGGTTTATCAGGAACTCGATGAGTATGTGGTCACCAATGAACTGGAAAAGCATTTTCGGGACTTTTTCCAGTCTTATGGCACAGACCTGAGCGATCCTTCGATTGCCAACCGTGTCGGCGTATGGATTTCAGGCTTCTTTGGTTCAGGTAAATCACATTTCCTGAAAACCTTGTCGTATATTCTGGCCAATAAAGTGGTACGTGATGCGCAAGGTAACGAGCGTAGCGCCGCAGAATTCTTTGATGAAACTAAAATCCGCGATGCATTTATCCGTGCCGATATTGGCAAGGCCGTTAGCCATCATGCCGATGTCATCCTGTTTAACATTGACAGTAAAGCCAGTTCCAATGACGATGGCAATCCGATCCTGAATGTGTTTTTACGTGTGTTTAACGAGTATCAGGGTTTTAGTGCTGACCATCCACATATTGCCCATATGGAACGTCACCTGAGCCAGAAAGGGGTGTATGAACGCTTTAAACAGGCGTTTGAGGAATCCAGCGGCATGTCTTGGCTAGAAGAACGTGACGGATATCAGTTCTATCAGGATGATGTCGAAACTGCGATTTCTCAGGCACTGAATCTATCAGCAGAAGCTGCACACAAGTGGTTTGAGGATTCTGAGCAGACCTTTAGTGTTTCGGTTGAAAACTTCTGTCAGTGGGTGAAAGAATACCTGGACAGCAAAGGACCCCAGCAACGCATGTTGTTCTTGGTCGATGAAGTGGGGCAGTTTATTGGCAGCGATACCCGCTTGATGCTGACATTGCAAACCATTACTGAAAACCTGGGTACGATCTGTAAAGGCCGCGCTTGGATTATCGTCACCTCACAGGCAGA
This sequence comes from Acinetobacter sp. YH12045, assembly GCF_013419925.1. Lineage (NCBI taxonomy): Bacteria > Pseudomonadati > Pseudomonadota > Gammaproteobacteria > Moraxellales > Moraxellaceae > Acinetobacter > Acinetobacter sp. YH12045. The sequence goes on from NZ_VOZE01000022.1 coordinate 10,625, forward strand.
CATCGATGCTGTTTTAGGTGAGATGTCTTCTTCCAAAGCCAATGACTTCTCCAAGATTGCTGGTCGTTTTAAAACCCGGTTATCACTGTCCAGTTCCAATACCGATGAAGTCATCCAGAAACGTTTATTACGTAAAACCCCAGAAGCAGAAGCATTGCTCAGATCAGTGTTTGAGCAAAAGGGCGATATCTTAAAAAATCAGATTACCTTTGACCGTTCAGGCCCAACCCTAAAGAACTATGAGGGGCCAGACAGCTTTATCCATAACTATCCTTTTGCGCCGTACCATTTTCAGCTGGTACAAAAAGTATTTGAAGAAATCCGTAAGGTCGGTGCGACCGGTGCACACCTGGCCTATGGTGAACGGTCCATGTTGGATGCGTTCCAGATGGCCGCGAATGCGATTGCTACAGATGAAGTCGGTGCCCTGGTTCCTTTCCACCGCTTCTATACTTCAGTGGAAGGATTTCTGGATACAGCAGTGAAGCGTACCATCGACCAGGCAGGGCAGAATAAGACCCTGGATGGTTTTGATGTGCAGATGCTGCGTACCCTGTTCATGATCCGCTATGTCGATATCATCAAAGGTACGCTGGATAACCTGGTGACTTTGTCGATTGAGAAAATTGATGAAGATAAGCTGGCATTGCGCAAGCGGATTGAAGAGAGCCTGCAGCGTCTGGAAAAAGAGAGCCTGATTACTAGGAATGGTGATGAGTTCCTGTTCCTAACCAATGAAGAGCGGGATATTACCCGAAAAATTAAAGCCACAGACTTAGCGGCTTCAGAAGAAAATAAAGAGTTAGCCAACCTGATCTTTAAAGATTTACTGCGCGATCAGAACAAATACCGCCATCAAGCCAACAAGATGGACTATCAGATTGGTCGTTTTCTGGATGGTCATAGCCTGGATGGCAAGTATGAGAGCGATTTGAAAGTTGAAATCATTTCTCCGCTGGATACGGAATACAACCTCTATACTGAAGCTTACTGTATTGGTAAAAGTACTCAGGCCGAAGGACAAGTCCTGTTTAAACTGGCAGACGATAAACAGTTCTTTAATGAACTGCGCACCTGGCTGAAAACCAATAAATTTATTCGGTTAAATGATGATGGCACTCAGTCCGATATCACCCGTATCCTGGCAGACCGTGGCCGTGAGAACCAGGAGCGTAAAAAACGCCTGCGTGTCCGGGTCGAAGAAATGTTGCTGGACGCGGAAAGTTATGCCTTGGGTCAACATCTACAACTTTCATCTTCAAGTCCAACCACCAAGCTGGATGAGGCTTGTCGTTATTTGCTGGAAAACACTTATACCAAACTGAGCTATCTGCAGGTCTATCAGCAGGATGCCTGGCGTGAACTGAACGCCGTCTTGACTGTGGATGATATGGCGCAGCTCGGATTGTCTCTGGATGGCGGTCAGAGCAATCCCAAAGCCCTACAGGAAGTGGAGCAGTACATTGCACTACGGGCCACCGGTACAGAGCGTATTCTGGTGTCAGATGTGGTGGATCGTTTTGCCAAACGTCCTTATGGCTGGCCAGATGCCGAGATTTTACTGTTGGTGGGTCAGCTGGCTGCGATGGGGCGGATTTCACTACAGTTAAATGGCGGCAGCTTACAGTTAAAAGATGCCTTTGAGCCTTTACAAAACAGCCGCCGTCGCCGTGATGTGTCGATCATTAAAAAACGCCAGACTGATGATCAGGTATTGAAACAGGCACGCCAACTCACCCAAGAACTGTTCTCGGCGATGGGACCAGCGACTGAGAAAGAGCTATTTGAATTCTATTTGCAGCATCTTAAGACTTGGTTAGCCAACTTTAAGTCGTATAAGAGTAAAACTGATGTTGGGCAGTTCCCGGGTAAGAAAGTGATTGAAAAGTCTATTCTGACTTTGGAACGTCTGCTGGCGAATAGCGACAGCTTCGATTTCTTTAAGGCCGTGGTCGAGAACAAGGACGACTATCTGGATCTGGAAGAAGATTATCGTGATATTCATGAATTCTTCAGCAACCAGATGCCAAGCTGGCAACAACTGCAACAGGCCTTACGTCATTTTGAGAAAAACAAACAGGCGCTGGGCAGTGATGAGGTGGCAAAAAAAGCCCTCTCTGAATTACATCGCATTTCCACCCTTGAATCGCCCTATGGTCTGTTAAATAAAGTGGCTGATTTGGTTCGTACAGTGGAAAGCGTCAATGAGCAATTGTTGACTGAGAAGCGCAATCAGGCGATAGAACACATTGATGACAAGATCAAACAGTTAGAAGCCGAGATTAAAAACAGTGGTATTGCCACCGCTGAGCTGAGTAACAAGCTATTACGCCCACTACAACTGCTGAAAACGGATATTGAAGTGGAAACTAGCCTGTCCACCATCTATATGTTGCAAACTCAAACCAGCGTCGAGCGTTTTGATGAAGCCTTGTATGAGTTGGAAAGCGAAGTTCAGGCGGAAATCCAGCGTCAGGCCAAAGCGGCACAACTGGCTCAGAGCAAAGCCGAGAGTGTGGCGAGTTCAGCAACTACAGCCAGCCCAGTTACATCAACACCTGCTGCGAGTCCGGTACAGTCTGTGACAGCCGTAGTGCCACCGAAACCTGTTGTCGAAGTTGATGTCGCCAGCATTTACAGCAAAAGCTCAAGTAGTGTCTATCTGGAAACAGAAGAATCAGTGGATCAGTTTGTAGACGCACTCAAAGCTGAACTGAAAAAAATCGTGAGTGATAAAAAGCGTGTGCGTATCCGCTAACTCGGGTTAGGGATATCGGCATCAGTCATTAATTAAAGGTTTAAAGATGAATACCAGTAATATTAAAAAATACGCACCGCAAGCACGAAATGATTTTATCGCAGCGATGCGCAAGCAAGCCGCTAAATATGGCATCACCGCAGACCGCATTTTACCGGCAGAACAGAAAGGGGACTTGCTGCTGATTGGCGATCAGGTTTTTCCGCTATCAGTCATGAAACCACGTGAGAAGCTGATCAAGCGCATTCAAACCAGCAGTTTTGAGCAGACGATTGATTATATCGCTTATAGCTGGTTTAACCGTCTCTGTGCCATTCGCTACATGGAATGCAAAGGCTTACTGGATCATGGTCGCCGTGTGCTGAGCAGTGCCGATGGTAGTGCAGGCTTGCCGCAGATTCTGGAAGAATGTCTGGACATTGAGCTACCGGGTTTAGATGCCAGCCGTGTGGCTGAACTCAAGCTGGATGGCAATAAAGACGAAGAACTCTATCGTGAATTGTTACTGGCGCAGTGTCATGCGTTGAATCAGGTGATGCCACTCCTGTTCGAACAGGTGTCTGATGAGTCAGAACTGTTATTACCGGATAACCTGACCAAAACCGATTCGTTGATCCGTGATCTGGTCAGCAGTATTCCAGAAGAAGACTGGTCGGATGTGCAGATTATTGGCTGGCTGTATCAGTTCTATATTTCTGAAAAGAAAGACCAGGTGATTGGTAAAGTTGTCAAAAGTGAAGATATCCCTGCCGCGACACAATTATTCACCCCAAACTGGATTGTGAAATACCTGGTACAGAACAGTGTTGGTCGTCTATGGATGATGGCACAGCCAGAAAGTATGCTTGCCAGTGGGTGGGAATACTATATTCAGCCGGCTGAGCAAAGCGATGAAGTCAATGCACAGTTAAAACAGCTGATTGATGTACGGATCAGTGAAGATGGCGATAGCTTAAACCCTGAAAGCATTACGGTACTGGATCCGGCCTGTGGTTCGGGGCATATTCTGGTGGAAGCCTACGATTGCTTAAAAGCGATTTATTTGGAACGTGGTTACCGCAGTCGTGATATTCCACGTTTGATTCTGGAAAACAACCTGTACGGGATTGATATTGATACCCGTGCCGCGCAGTTAGCCAGTTTTGCGCTATTGATGAAAGCGCGTGAGGATGACCGCCGTTTATTTAGCAATCCACCGAAGCTGAATATTATTGCGCTACAAGACAGTCAGGATTTAGATGCAGATCAAATCTGGAAAGATCTCAACTTAAACCAAGCATGGCAAAAAGGCAGTCATGTCGATCTGTTTGGCAATGATCAAAAGGATTTAAGCAGTCCTGAAAATGACGAACGTTTTAAGCTGATTCAGGAAGTTTTAGCTAAGTTTAAAGAAGCCTCAACTTTTGGTTCTTTAATTTGTATGGATAGCCCAGAACAAGATTTTATCGATTTGCAAAATACCTTAGAAGGCTTGGTTATTGAGGGCGATACCTTACAGAAAGCCGCTGCTAAAAAATTATTGCCTTTGGTTATACAAGCAAAACTTTTAGCGAAAAAATATGATGCTGTAATCGCTAACCCGCCGTATATGGGTGCGAATACAATTACAAACTTAAAAGAATTCGCTAAAGATTACTATCCTGATAGTAAATCAGACCTCTTTGCCATGTTTATAGAACGTGGTTTCGATTTTTGTAAAGAATCTGGTGCTAGTAGTATGGTAACAATGCAGGGATGGATGTTTTTAACATCATATCAAAACATGCGGGAAAAATTACTTCTAAATCATTCAATTTGGACTATGGCTCATTTGGGAGCCCGAGCTTTTCCAGAGATATCAGGCGAAGTTGTACAGACTGTAGCATTCGTAGGTCAAAAAAAACATATAGGGGGTGTAAAGCCGGCTTTCTTCAGATTAGTAGATAAAAATCATGAGGAAAAACAATACCTATTAAAAAATAATTTAAATCGCTTTGATACAACCATTCAAGAAGATTTCCAAAAAATACCATGTAGTCCTATAGCATATTGGGTAGGTAATTCTATACGTGATAATTTTGAGAAAATGCCAGCATTAGCGGATATAGCTAATGCTAAAAGTGGACTAACAAGCGGAGATAAACCTAGGTTTGTAAGAGAGTGGTATGAAGTCAATCATACTAAGATCAATTTTGTAGCCAAAAATAATCAAATTAATTTAAATAAATGGTTCCCACATAATGATGGTGGTACTGCAAGAAAATGGTATGGAAACAGAAATCATATTATTAATTGGGAAAAAAATGGATTTGCAATTAAACAGCAGCGTAATTCTACCATTCGAAATCCATCATATTATTTTAAAGCTGGCGTAACCTGGACAGATATTTCGAGTTCTTTTTTTTGTGCAAGATTAGTAGATGAAGGCTTTATATTTGAAAATACAGGTTCTATGGTTTTTTCAAATAATTTAATAACAACATTAGGTTTATTAAATTCAAAAGTTGTTTTCTACTATATGAATCTTATGAATCCTACCTTACATTTTGGAGTTGGCGAAATAAATAAACTTCCATTTGATGTACAAGCAGCTAATGAAGAAAATATTAAGGTTTGTGTTCAATTATCTAAATATGATTGGGACTCCTACGAAACCTCATGGGACTTTACCCAAAACCCCATTATTCGTAGCCAACAGCCAAACTTAGAACTAGCGTTTAACACATGGCAACAGCAAAATACTGACGCCGTGGCTGAAATGAAACGCTTGGAAGAAGAAAACAATAAGCTGTTTATTGATGCTTATGGTTTACAGGATGAACTTACACCAGACGTACCAGATGAACAGATCACTTTAACTCGTGCCGACCGTGAAAAAGACAGCCAGCGTTTAGTCTCTTATGCACTTGGCTGCATGATGGGGCGTTATAGTCTGGATGAACCAGGTCTGATCTATGCCCATGCAGGTAATCAAGACTTTGATGCTAGCCGTTATCAAACATTCCCGGCAGATGCTGACGGTATTATTCCATTGACCGAAATGCACTGGTTTGAAGATGATGCAACGCACCGTATTCGAGAGTTCTTAACTGCCGTTTGGGGGAAAGAGACACTGGATGCCAATATGCAGTGGCTCGCAGAAAGCTTAGATAAAAAAGCCAGTGAAACGGCTGAAGACACCATTCGCCGTTACCTCGCCAGCAAGTTCTATAAAGATCACATGCAGACCTATAAAAAGCGCCCGATCTACTGGCTATTCAGCAGTGGTAAACAGGGGGCTTTCCAGGCGTTGGTGTATTTGCATCGTTATAACGAAAGCACCTTGGCGCGTATGCGTACCGAATATGTTATGCCACTGATTTCCAAAATGTCCGCCTATGCTAATTCTCTGGAAACAGCAAAAGAAAGCAGTGACTCTGCGGCTGAAATCAAACGCATCGAGAAAAAACTGCAAGACTTGCATAAGCAACAGGCTGAACTCAGTACTTTTGAAGAAAAGCTGCGTCATTATGCCGATCAGCGTATTACGTTAGATCTGGATGATGGGGTGAAAGTCAATTATGGCAAGTTTGGGGACTTGTTGGCTGAAGTCAAAGCGATTACGGGGGAGAAATGATGAATGCTTTTTCTCCGGTACTAGACCTTGATGAGGTCGTTGCATGAATTTAAGTCAACTACAACAAGGTCTGGAACAAGCCTTTTATATTGAACAGCACCGGATTGTCTTCTGGTACGATGCGGAACAGTCCTTTAGCGAAGAAGTAAAGGCGTTAAAACTGAATGATGTTCATATTCTGAATATGGCAGAAGAATCCAGCCTTGCGATTAAGCTTAAACTGGAACTTGAGGATCAGCAGGGCAAATACTTGCTGTATTTTCCAAGTCCTGAGCCTGAAACTGAAAAAGACTGGTTACTGGACATCAAGCTCTATTCACGCATCTTCTATGCCGATCGTTTCTCGATTATTTTCAATGAGCTTGGGCTACAGCAACAAAGTTTAAGAGAACATCTGGCCAAACGTGAAGAGTTCCTCAAAGCCAAAGCCCGTCTGAGCGCATTAAAACGTTATACCCAGCCTGATGCAGATGAACAGAATCTGGATATGGCCATGATTGCAGCTGTGGTCAAGGCCGACAGTGCCGAACTCATGCATATCGTTCTGGCACTGGCAGATGAAATGGTACAGCAGAACCTGGCTCTGGAAGTCAATCCAGACTCCTTTGCTGAACTGGAAAAATTCCAACTGGTGCCAGCTTTGGTCACCGCATTACAGGCGGAAATTGGTTATCCAGCATCGGTTGAAGAATTGAATGGGGAAGCACCATTCAAGCTCGGTACGTTCTTTATCCGTTTGATGACTACAGGTTTCTGTGAAAGCCTGGGCGATATACCGCTATGGGCTCAAGAACTGGTGATGTCATCCGTCAGCTCCCGTGCGACGGCTAGAGCCTTTTTGTCGCGCTGGAGAGACAGTTCTAAATACTACCCAACCTTCGATACGCTTTCCCAGACCGTGGCGAATGCACTGCGGATCCAGGAGAGGGTCGGGGCCTTTGATCTGGGGCAGCTGCTGGATGTCATGACCTTTGAAGTGATTGAACAAAAGATCATTGTTGATTTGGCCAGTCATATCCCTGCAGCAACCAAAGCTGAACTGGAACATTTCAGAACGATTATTTCTACCCGTCTGGATGGTTATTGGGCTTCCAAACATAAGGATGATGCAACACGCCGTAAATATCGTACTGTCTATACAGCGTTGCAGGCAGCCATTGAGCTGTTTAGCCTGCGACAGCAGTTTGATGCCGGTTTCTATTTCGACTCCAGTGAAGCTTTGTATAAAGCCTACGAGCAGGAGTTGTATCGCTTTGATATGGCCTATCGCCACTACAGTGCTGCTTCTCAACGCGCTCATGTCGATATCCTGAAAAAACTCGATGAAGAAGTGGAAAATTGCTATTCCTACTGGTTTATTGACCACTTGGCACGCAACTGGGGCGAGCGGATTGAAGCTGAGCAACGCTTGAATGTCTGGAAAATGGCAGATATCCCAAATCAGCAGAACTTCTACGATACTCACGTTAGACCCTTACTCAGTTCCGCAACGAAACGCCGTATTGTGGTGATTATCAGTGATGCTTTCCGTTATGAAGCTGCGGTAGAGCTGCGTGATCGTATCAATGAAAAGCGTTATTCTGAAGCGACCTTGTCTTCACAGCTGGGCGTTGTCCCAAGTTACACCACACTTGGCATGGCCTCGTTGTTGCCGCATCAGACTTTGGAGTACAAAGAGGCCGCAGGTGATGATGTTTTAGTAGATGGGCAGTCCAGCAAAGGGACTGCAGCACGATCCAAAATTCTGGCTGCCTATAATGGATTGGCAGTAACCGCTGAAATGGTAAAAGGCTGGTCGCGTGATGAAGGCCGTGAAGCGCTGAAAGATCATGAGCTGATTTACGTTTATCACAACGTGATTGATGCACGCGGTGACAGTGCCTCGACAGAATCAGAAACCTTTATGGCGGTAGAACATGCTATTGAAGAGCTGACCGAACTCAGCCGCAAAATCTTAATGCACTTCAATATTTCTACCCTGTTGATTACAGCCGACCATGGCTTCCTGTTCCAGCAAAGTAAACTGGAATCTGCGGATCGTTCAAGCTTGACTGAAAAACCTGCCAATACATTGAAGAGCAAAAAACGCTATGTGATTGGGCATGGTTTACCAGAGAGCAAGGAAGCCTGGAAAGGCTCAACCCAAGCTACGGCAGGCACATTATCTGCGACTGATTTCTGGATTCCAAAAGGGGCGAACCGTTTCCATTTCGTAGGAGGCTCACGTTTCGTGCATGGCGGCATCATGCCTCAGGAAATTGTGGTACCGGTACTGATGGTAAAACAGCTACGTGGTGAAAAGGCTGGACAGCGGACCAAGCGTAAAGTTGAGGTCATTTCTACCAAATCCACGCTGAAGATGGTCAATAACATCCAGAAGTTTGATTTGATGCAAACCGAAGCTGTCAGTGAGCTGGTCATGCCAGTGACTTTATCCATTGCCATTTATGATGGGGATCTTAAAGTTTCCAGTGAAGAAACTTTGACTTTTGATAGCACTACCGACTCTGTTGCCGATCGGGTCAAACAGGTCAGACTGTCATTGTCTGGCACTGATTTTGACCGTAAGAAAGATTACTTCCTGGTACTGAAAGACAAAGACCTGAATATCGAGATGCAACGCTATAAGGTCACCATTGATTTGGCATTTACCGATGACTTCTTCTAATAACGAATTAACGATAGAGCGTAGCCTACATGGAATCTGCTAACGATAAAGAACTGGATCAGCTGCTGAATGAACACTTTGCTGGGCGGGTGGTACGTAAGGATCTAACTAAACTGATCAAAGAAGGGGCCAATGTCCCTGTCTATGTACTCGAATACCTGCTGGGGATGTACTGTGCCTCGGATGATCCAGAGATCATTGAACAGGGACTACGTAACGTAAAGACCGTACTGGCTGAGAACTACGTCCGACCGGATGAAGCCGAGAAGGTGAAATCCCTGGTCCGTGAACGGGGCAGTTATAAGGTCATTGATCGGGTGACTGTAAAGCTGAATGAGCGTAAAGACAAATACGAAGCATCATTTAGTAATCTTGGCATCAAAGATGCCGAAATCTCGGCAGGCATCGTCAAAGAGTATGAAAAATTACTTGTTGGTGGTATCTGGGTCATTGCTACGCTCAGTTATTATTTTGAAGAAGGACAGACTAGTTCTCCATTTGGCGTGAGCTTACTCAAGCCGATTCAAATGCCGAATATGAATATGGATGAACTTTTCAGTGGCAGAGCAGCATTAAGCACTGATCAGTGGCGCGAGAGTTTAATCCGTTCGATCGGCATGGAACCGGCTTCGTTAAAAGAGGATGTGCAATGGCACCTATTAGCGCGTATGGTTCCGTTCGTTGAAAATAACTATAACGTTTGTGAACTGGGACCACGCGGTACCGGGAAAAGCCATATTTACAAAGAGTGTTCACCGAATAGTATTTTAGTCTCCGGTGGACAAACGACTGTCGCCAACCTGTTCTATAACATGAGTAGCCGCCGTATTGGTCTGGTGGGCTTATGGGATGTGGTAGCTTTTGATGAAGTTGCTGGTATTTCCTTTAAGGACAAAGATGGCGTACAGATCATGAAAGACTACATGGCCTCAGGATCTTTTGCCCGTGGTCGTGAACAGATGGAAGCCTCAGCTTCGATGGTTTTTGTGGGTAATATTAACCAAAGTGTTGAATCCTTGGTGAAGACTAGCCACTTATTGGCTCCTTTTCCTGAAGCCATGATCGATTCAGCATTCTTTGATCGCTTTCATGCCTATATCCCGGGTTGGGAAATTCCGAAAATGCGCCCGGAATTCTTTACCAACCGTTATGGCTTGATCGTTGATTATCTGGCTGAGTTCTTCCGGGAAATGCGTAAGCGTAGTTTTGCGGATGCCATTGAGAAGTACTTTAAGCTAGGGAATAACCTGAATCAGCGTGATGTGATTGCCGTTCGCAAGACGGTTTCTGGATTGATGAAGCTGCTCTACCCACATGGTCAATTTAACAAAGAAGATGTACGGCAATGCCTGGAATATGCGCTGCAGGTGCGCCGTCGGGTCAAAGAACAGCTGAAAAAAATTGGGGGGATGGAATTCTATGATGTGCATTTTAGCTATATCGACAATGACACCCTAGAAGAGCATTTTGTTTCGGTAAAAGAGCAGGGTGGAGGTGGACTTATTCCCGAAGGTCCTGCTAAACCAGGCTTCCTGTATACCATTGGCCTCAGTAATAAGGGCATGCCAGGCTTATACCGCTTAGAACTTCAAGTCACTAAAGGTTCAGGAAAATTGGCGACATCTGGCTTATGGAATTCAAGTAGTGCCAAAGAACAGGTCAAGATTGCTTTTGATTACTTCAAGGCCAATGCATCCCGGATCTCGGGGGGCAGTAAGGTGCTGGAACATGATTTCCACTTACATGTGGTGGAATTACAGAATACCGGCCCGCTCAGCCATCTTGCTCTGCCAAGTTTAGTGGCTTTCGCTTCTGGCCTCTTAGGACGATCGGTACAAAGTCAGATGGTGGTACTGGGTGATATGAGCTTGGGTGGTTCAGTGACACCGGTGGAAAGTATTGCCGAATGTCTGCAAGTTGCTTTTGATGCGGGTGCCAAGAAGGTTGCTTTACCAATGAGTAGTGCGGCAGATATCCCAACGATTCCTGTGGAACTGTTTACCAAGTTCCAGACCAGCTTTTATGCAGATCCGGTGGATGCGGTGTTTAAAGGGTTAGGGGTGGATTAATTTCATATCTGTCTGGAAGAGTTACAGTAGATTGTTTTAAATTCAGTTTCTCAAGTTAAACACCATGTTGTAAAAGCATAATACTGCCTCTTTTAAAGAGCTAGTATTTTAGGGGGGATTACCCTTCATTTTTTTTTGATCAGATATCTGTTGTACTTTGACAGGATTTTGTTGATCTAAATATTTTTGATACCAAACACGCAATGTTTCAGGAGTACAACCGATTTTAGGATCAATAGCTGTGATTGCTGCCCAAGTAGAAGGATAATCTTTTTCAGATTCAATCAATAATTGAACCGCTCTTTCTCTGATTTCAGGGGGCAATTTTACTTTGCCATTTGTAAGGTAAAAGGGGTCAATTTTAGAATGCCGTTGACAATGTATCGCCTTTTGAGTTTGAAGCAATGTACAATGATAAGATTAACCCGTTAGGTCAGGTGGCCTAACTTAAATAAAAAGTCTCCGACAAACCCGGTACGGTTCACTATCTATTGTTATTCTTACCTGAAATTGATGTGAGCTTATAGAGACAAGGTAAATTTGCAAAAGTGCCGGCTATTCAGTGTTCATTGAATGTTTAATTTAATTTATTAAGCTTGACCTTGGAGTGGCTCTAAGCCTTATACTTGGTACAAATTTTTCGATTGTTATGATGATGCGTTCTACTACATGGATTACAGTCTTGGTTGGATTGTTCATGTTCCAAAGCTTTTGGAATGTGGCGGCGGCCTTTTGTGTCCATGAACAACAGCCTCAATCACAGCAGAGTTATCATTTTGGTCATCACCAAAATACCTTGTGTGCCAGCGATAGTCGTCAACACGATCATAATGGACAGTCAGAAAACATAAAAACATTCAGTAGCGATTTAGAAATCGGTGAAGATCATCAAGATCATCTACCATCGATGACGCATTTGATTGTACAAAATGAAAAAGTAGATGTGTTTCATCCAAGCTCTGAAGTTAAAGTGAATCCACAATTTCATTGGAAAAACAGCTATCAGGCTCCTGACCTGTTTCAACAAAGCCCACCTCCCGAATTTTCCCCGCTCATGGTGGGGTAGCCTAAAACATTCCCACCACTTTTATTATTTAAATAAGTGGGAAAAATCATGTCTTCACAATCAATTATACTCTTGCGTCATAGCTTGGTTGCTTGTATATGTGCAGCGGCTATGCAATATAGCTATGCTGAAAACGTTACCAGCTTTGAATCCGCTTTAGCAAAAGTACAAAGTTACCAGACTCAAGACAAGCTGTGGCAACAAGTTCAGCAAATATCTGAATTGAATATTCAGCAAAGTCGGTTATGGCAGAATCCAAGTATAAGTTTAGAACAGTCTGGCTTTGGCTCAGGTCAAGAACAGGAATTCAATGTTGGCGTTAGTCAACCTCTAGATCTATTTGGTCAGCGTAAGCTGAACCGGGTGATTGCCAATACCTCGAATCAACAAATCCAATTGCAACAGCAATTATGGAAGGCACAAAGCCAACTGATTGTTAAATTTGCATGGTCGCAATTTGCACTTGCTGAGGTTGAGCAGTCTGCTTATTCAGTACAGTTAAAAACAAGTAAAGCCAATCTGGACAGTGCCCAGAAACGCTATCAGGCAGGCAGTATTGCCCTGGTTGATTTTGAGCGTACCCAAATTGAAGCGCTAGAAATCCAACGACTTTATCAGCAAGCGATGCTGAATAAACAAGCTGCCGGTCGTCAGCTGTCTAATTTGTGGGGGGGAGAAACATCTTCACATCTTCAATTGAATAAAACCGCTATCCCTTGGCCAGAGCAAAGTCTCCAAACTGTGCAACGGTATATTGCTGAAGGGTGGCTAGAAAAATTCTATGCCTTGAACATTCAGCAATCGGATCATCAAATTGAAAATTTAAGAATTCAGGCACGTCCCAATCCGACTTTAAATGTAGGCATGAAACGTAGCAAAACCCCTAATGAAAGCAACGATACGACTTTGGCAATCGGCGTGGCTATTCCACTGAATATTTTTAACCGCCAGCAATATGCGATCCCGATGGTCCAGCAACAGCAAATATTGCTGAACCAACAGCAGCAGCGTGAGCTGAAGCAACAAATACTCAATATTGCCAACAGCATGCATCAGCTCAAAGGTTTACGTAGCCAGTTCGATGCCACAACAGCACAAGTTACTTTGGCGACCAAAGTTCAGAGCCGTACTTTACAAGGGTTTCAGGCAGGGAAACTGTCCATTACCGACGTTCAGCAAGCAACCACCCAACTGCAGAATCTTCGATTGGGTCAATTACAAATTCTACGTCAAGCTTGGCAAACTGCCCTCGCAGCTGAGGCACTCAGTATTGGCACAAGTTATGAAGAAATTAGCCGTTCGGATGCCTATACACAACTGAATAAAAAGGCAGTCGAAGCATCGCAAAATTTAATCAATGGGGGAGCACGATAAAATGAACGCCAAGCAAAACGGAAAAATATCCCAGTCTCTCATGATTGCAATTTTGATTCTGATTACGGTCTTGGTCAGTCTGGTTATTTGGTTAAGTTCAAAAAAAACTGAATCTGAGGGGCATGGTCATGATGAGGGAAATGCCGAACATTCTGATGAAGATAGTTCTGAAGAAGGACATGCTGAAGAAGGCGAAATACAACTGACCAGCCAACAAATGGTTGAACAAGGTTTAAAAGTTGCTGTTGCATCCACAGGATTGGTTGAAAAGCTGACAACCCTGCCAGGTAAATTGGTGGTGAATACCGATCAACAAGCGCATATATCGCCTAATTTTAGTGGTCATGTCGAGCAGGTCAATGTGGCTTTAGGACAGAGCGTGCAAAAAGGACAAACGCTGGCTGTACTAATCGTGCCTGAACTGATCGACCAACAGGCAAATCTGCGTATGGCACAGGTGAATCTGGATTTGGCCCGTAAAGATTACCAGCGCGAACAGCAACTCTGGTCACAGGGGATTTCTGCCAAACAGGATTACCAGCGTGCCGAAAATGCCTACCGTCAAGCGCAGATTACTGTCCAGTCCTCACAAGCACGTTTAAATGCATTAGGTGCAAGTGGCAATAACAATGGGCGTTTTCTGATTAAAGCACCGATCTCTGGGGTGATCAGTCAAAAAGATATTGTGGTCGGTGAAAATGTGCAACTGGCTAATCAGCTCTTTGTCATTGAACAGCTGAAAGATTTATGGCTTGAGTTTAATTTGCCGAATCAATTCTCAGGTCAACTGCAAGCCGGGCAAAAAATTGACTTTAAAGTGAATGATTCAGATCAAATCTATAAAGCTACTGTACAAAGCTTAACCTCTCAGGCAGATGTACAAACAGGGCGTCTGGTGGTGCGCGCAAAACTCGATGCGCAAGCTACTGAGTTGCGTTCTAATGTGTTAGTGAGAGTGTTGATTCCGGAAGCTACAGCAAAATCAGCCCTTCGGATTCAAAAGTCTGCGCTGCAAAGTATTGAAGGTGAAGACAGTATTTTCATCGTAGATTCAGAACAAAAAGGTCAAGTCCACTTAAAAGCACAGAAAGTGCAATTGGGGCAGGCTTCAAGTGATGGACAATGGCTTGAAGTGATTTCTGGGCTGACTGAAGGGCAGAAGTATATCGCTCAAGGCAGTTTCTTGTTGAAATCTGAATTAGAAAAAGACGAGGCAGGCCATGAACATTAATTCTGATCTGCCAAAACCAGAAGGTTTATTCGAACGAATCATTCAGTTTTCCATACAAAATGCGATTTGGGTGTTGCTCTTTGTCTGTACCTGGATTGCGGTCGGGGTGTATAGCTATCAGAAACTCCCGATTGATGCTGTACCCGATATTACCAATACCCAAGTCCAGATTAATACTCAAGCCAAGGGTTTTACTGCGCTTGAAGTCGAACAGCGGATTACCTATCCCATTGAAAATGCCATGGCTGGCATTCCGGATCTGGAGCTTACCCGTTCCATATCCCGTTATGGACTCTCTCAAGTCACCATTGTCTTTAAAGATGGGACTGATATTTATTGGGCCCGTCAGCAGATTAACCAACGGATACAGGAGGCGCAATCTGAGTTGCCTGCACAAATCGCACCGACGATGTCCCCCGTTTCTACGGGTCTCGGTGAGATTTATCAATGGGTACTGAAGGCAGATCCGAATGCGAAAAAGCCGGATGGAACTGCATACACGCCGATGGATTTACGTGAGATTCAGGACTGGATTGTGCGTCCTCAACTGCAACGTGTTAAGGGAGTTGCAGAGGTCAACAGTATTGGTGGTTTTGAAAAAACCTATGTGGTCTCTCCCGATTTAAACCGGATGCAGCAACTGAATATCTCATTAGAACAACTGCAACAGGCTTTAGCGCAAAATAATGAGAACCGAGGTGCAGGTTATATTGAAGACAATGGTCAGCAACTGACGGTACGTGTACCGGGTACATTCAATGGGCTTTCTGATATTGAGAACACCATGCTGGGTAGCCCAAATGGCAGCCCAATTCGGGTTGGTGATATTGCGCAAGTCTCTATTGGGCATGATTTAAGAACCGGTGGGGCAACCTATAACGGCAAAGAAACCGTTTTAGGGATTGCCATGATGGCGATGGGGGGAAATAGCCGGACTGTTTCTAAAGCTGTGGATGCCAAGCTTCAAGATATTCAGAATAGTTTGCCTAAAGGGGTAGTGATTGAAACGGTGTACGACCGTACTACCTTGGTTGAGAAGGCGATTAAAACCGTTCAGAAAAACTTGGTAGAGGGAGCAATCCTGGTCATCATCATTCTGTTCCTGTTTTTAGGGAATATCCGTGCTGCCTTGATTACTGCCTGTGTCATTCCACTCTCTATGCTGTTTACCTTAACCGGGATGGCACAGAAAAATATCAGTGCCAATCTGATGAGTTTAGGTGCACTCGATTTCGGCATCATTGTCGATGGTGCTGTGGTGATTGTCGAAAACTGTATCCGGCGTTTAGCCCATACACAGCAACTGTTAAAACGACCTCTCACACAAAGTGAACGCTTTAAGGAAGTTTTTCTGGCTGCCCGCCAAGCACGTCGTCCTCTTATTTTTGGTCAGCTTATTATTTTGGTGGTGTATTTGCCGATTTTTGCTTTAAGTGGTGTGGAAGCAAAAATGTTCCATCCGATGGCATTGACAGTGGTACTCGCCCTTGTTGCAGCCATTATTTTATCGATCACCTTTGTGCCTGCTGCTGTGGCATTGTGGGTCAAAGGCGATATTCAAGAAAAAGAAAGTCGTTGGATGTTATGGCTAAAAGCTAAATATCAGCAAACTCTTGATATTTCGTATCAATACAAAGCAGTTGTGCTGACTTTTGCACTGTGTGTATTAGTGATTACGGGATTTATCAGTACCAAACTCGGCAGTGAATTTGCACCACAGCTCAGTGAAGGAGACTTTGCGGTACAACAGTTACGTTCACCAAGTACAGGCTTAGAAGAGTCTTTACGTATTCAGGAGAATACTGAAAAACTTCTTTTAAAGAGTTTCCCTGAAATTAAGGCAGTATTTGCCAGAACGGGTACAGCCGAGGTTGCAACAGATGTCATGCCACCCAATATTTCAGATGGCTATATCATGTTAAAGCCTCGTTCAGAATGGCCAAATCCTAAAGAAAGTTTAGATGAATTACGTGGCCGTATGGTGACGTATTTAGCCACGATTCCAGGCA
The DNA here is from genome assembly GCF_013419925.1 of Acinetobacter sp. YH12045. NCBI lineage: Bacteria > Pseudomonadati > Pseudomonadota > Gammaproteobacteria > Moraxellales > Moraxellaceae > Acinetobacter > Acinetobacter sp. YH12045. Next base: position 27,395 of record NZ_VOZE01000022.1, read on the forward strand.
ATAATAGTGAATTTTCACAACCGATTGAACTCCGATTTAATGAATTGATCTCAGGTGTGCGTAGTGATGTTGGTGTGAAAATCTTCGGTGATGATATGAATGTCCTCAATACTGAGGCGACTAAAATCTCCAAAATCATTCAGCAAATATCGGGTAGCAGTGCCGTGAAAGTTGAGCAGACCTCAGGTTTGCCATTACTGAATGTCGAGGTAAATAAAACTTTGGCTGCACAATATGGTTTGAGTGTGCGTTCAATTCAAGACCTTGTGGCAACCAGTATTGGTGGACAAAGCGTGGGAGAGATTTTAGAAGGCGATCGTCGTTTTGATTTTGTTATCCGTCTTGGAGAGCAAGACCGTAGTGTCGCATCTGTTTCCCAGTTACCTATTCAGCTTCCAAATGGTGGCAGTATTTTATTGTCGGATGTCGCGCAAGTCTCGACCATTGAAGGAATCAACCAAGTCAGTCGAGAAAATGGTAAACGCCGAGTTGTGGTTACAACGAATGTTGAAGGGCGTGATTTAGGGTCTTTTGTTTCTGATGTACAGACACAGCTCAAAGCATACACTTTGCCAAGTGGTTATTGGATAGAATATGGCGGTCAGTTTGAAAATTTGGCTTCAGCCAAAGCACGGATGCAAATCGTGATTCCACTGGCTTTAATCACTATCTTTATTTTACTGATGGCGGTCTTTCACAATGTCAAAGAAAGTCTATTGGTCTTTACCGGGGTACCCTTTGCCTTGACCGGTGGTGTGCTGTTCCTTTGGCTAAGGGATATTCCATTATCGATGTCAGCTGGAATTGGCTTTATTGCCTTATCTGGTGTTGCAGTCCTCAATGGACTGGTAATGCTGACCTTTATTAAGGAATTAAGGGACAAATATCCAGTGCATAAAGCCGTGTGGCAAGGGGCTATTTTGCGCTTAAGACCAGTGTTGATGACAGCTTGTGTGGCTTCACTGGGTTTTGTACCAATGGCGCTGGCAACCGGAACAGGGGCTGAGGTTCAACGGCCACTGGCAACCGTAGTGATTGGCGGGATTATCTCTTCAACATTACTAACTTTGGTGCTGTTACCCGTGCTTTATCGTTGGATAAATGAAAAGAAAGTTTCTTAATCCAATAGATTAGTCGATTTACAGCAGAGATATTGGCTGTTATCCAATATCTCTGCTCATCATAAATAGAATAAGGAAAATATTTTATGTCAGAACATCATGATCATAGCCATGCGGTTGTTACTGAAGAAAATAGTAAGAAGTTAATGGTTGCCTTAGGTTTAACGACTACTTTTTTAATAGTAGAAGTTGTCGCTGCTTTTATTACCCAAAGTTTGGCTTTGTTATCTGATGCAGCTCATATGTTTACTGATGTAGCCGCTTTAGCTATTGCTCTTGCCGCTATCAAAATTGGTAAAAAAGCCGCAGATGATAAAAGAACTTTTGGCTATCAGCGATTTGAAATTTTAGCGGCTCTGTTTAATGCGGTGATGCTTTTTGTGGTAGCAATATATATTGTATATGAAGCTTATCAACGTTTTACGAATCCTGCTGAAATTCAAAGTGTTGGAATGATGATTGTCGCGGTCATTGGTTTGGTCATAAATTTGATTTCAATGAAAATCCTTTCTGCTAGTGCTGAAGGAAGTCTAAATATAAAAGGTGCATATTTAGAAGTTCTTAGTGATGCTCTAGGATCGATAGGCGTGATTATCGGAGGAATAGTTATTTATTTTACCCAGTGGATGTGGGTTGATACCGTAATCGCTGTGTTAATTGGCTTCTGGGTCTTACCTCGAACTTGGATTTTATTAAAACAAAGTATTCATATTCTGCTTGAAGGAGTTCCTGATGAGATTGATATTGAGTCGTTAAGAAATGATTTATTGAAGCTAGAGGGCGTTGAAGGGATTCATCAGTTGAAAGTCTGGGCTATATCCTCAAGAAATATTCATTTAACTGCTCATTTGGTTGCTCCGAATAGCAATACAGATCAACTCTATCAAAAGGCCTTAGAAGTTCTAAAACATAATCATAATATTACTGAAATTACGTTACAAATAGAAAATACGAAATGTAATACATTGAACCAACATAAACACTAATTTGGACTTTAGTCTTCATATAGATGTTTTGTGTAACTTTAAAGTATACCCTAAAGTTACAATCTGAAAGTTCATGAAATTATGTATCATTTAAATGATTTTTAATCATAAGTAACATGTAACTTTAGTGTTAAAGAATTATAATTTACGAAATTTTTCATTTTTATCCAATTGGGGCGTGAAAAAGGGCACTGTTGCAAATAGTCGGTGGTGATAAACTTATCATCCCCTTTTGCTGATGGAGCTGCACATGAACCCATTCAAAGGCCGGCATTTTCAGCGTGACATCATTCTGTGGGCCGTACGCTGGTACT
>NZ_VOZE01000023.1:0-17643 GCF_013419925.1 Acinetobacter sp. YH12045
AAGACATCGTGGTTGACTTTGGTACACCTGTGACACAACCAGATGGTTCAATCACTGTAACAGGTAAAGTTCCTGCAGGAGTTGATGGTTCAATTACTGTGACTGTACCAGAAGGTTCATACGAAGACGTAACAGGTAATCCGGGTGTTGAAGGTCAGGACACAACGACTGTAGATACGATTGCGCCTAAAGTTGCTGTAACTGTGACCTCTTCATCTGCAGACCATACTTCAGCAACGGCTACATTTACCTTTACAGAAAAAATCGATCCTGCAACTTTCTCTACGAATGATTTGATTGTTACGGGTGGTAAGGTTGTTGGTGCTATTACCCAAGTCGATGAATTTACATGGACTGTTGAACTTAAAACTGAGCCGGGTGTAACCGTATCTGTTGAAGTAAAAGATGACAGTTATAGCGACGTTGCGGGTAACACAGGTAAGGGTGATCAAGATCAGTTGATTACACTTAAAATTACTGGTGTAACGCCAAATACAGATGCGAATGGCGATGATATTACTGTTATTACAGGTAAGACTGAACCCAATAGCGAAGTGAGTGTGCTCGTTCCGGGTCAAGATACACCATTGATAGTACAATCAGGCCCAGATGGTCTGTGGGAATTAACAGTTCCGGGTATTTTGAAAGATGGTAATGAAGTTTCTGCGACAACCACTTATGAAGATAAAAATGGTGATGTCGTCAGCACTGGTGATGAAGTTGAATTGCCATTCGTTTACATCGATGTAATTGCGGGTGATGATGTCATCAACGAAACTGAACTGGATGATTTAACTGAAACTGTAGACGGTCAAAACTTTATTACAGTGACAGGTACGATCAGTAATCCTGCTGCAGATTTGGTTGTGAACTTTAATGGTACATCTTATCGTGGTTCACAAGTGACTGTGACCCCACAAGGCCAATGGAGCATCCGTGTTCCAGTTGCAGATGTGAAAGAAAGCAACACCGTGACTGCACAAGCAACCACAGATACAGCAACGTCAAATACAGCTGAACGTCAACCTGGTTTAGATAATCAAGCACCTTCTGTGACTGTTGAAATGACAGAACAAGGTTTGATTACCATCAAGTACGAATCTGATGTTAATCCTTCAACGGTTGACATTACAGATTACACAGTGGTTGATCAGTTCGGTAAGAAAGTGACTGTGGAATACACAGTGTCTGAAGATGGCTTAACCGTTACAGGCAAAATCACAAGTCCAGTTGATGGTAAAGTGACTGTACTTGTACCAAAAGACAGTTACCAAGATTTCAATGGTAATAATGGCACCAAAGGTTCAGCAAGTGAATCTGTCGATACAACTTCACCTACAGTAAACGTGACCATTACACCGCAAGGTGAAATTGTGGTGACTTATGAAGATGATGTTGATCCGAAGACTATTGATCCAAAAGACATCGTTGTTAAAGATCCATCGGGCAATGTGATCACTGTTGAGTTTACACCATCTGCTGATGGCTTAACGTACACAGGTGAGGTTCCAGAAGGTATTGACGGTAAGGTAACAGTTTCAGTTCCTACAAATTCATACGAAGATTTAACAGGTAACCCAGGTAAAGCTGGAACAGGCGAAGGAGATGTGGATACAGATCGTCCACAAGTTGAAGTAACGGTGACACCTGAAGGTCAAATCATCGTGACTTATCCTGAAGATACTGATCCAACGACTATTGATCCTCAAGACATTATCGTTAAAGACCCATCAGGTAATGACATCACTGTAACGTTAACACCATCTGATAATGGCTTAACGTATACAGGTAAAGTGCCAGAAGGTATCGACGGTAAAGTGACTGTAGACGTGCCTGAAGGTTCTTATGAAGACCTTATAGGTAACCCAGGTAAAGTCGGTGGCGGTGAGGGTTCTGTAGATACAGACCGTCCGCAAGTTGACGTGACAGTGACTCCTGAAGGTCAAATCATCGTGACTTATCCTGAAGACACTGACCCAGCGACCATTGATCCAAAAGACATCGTTGTTAAAGATCCATCGGGCAATGTGATCACTGTGACTTTGACACCATCTGAAGGTGGCTTGACGTATACAGGTCAAGTGCCAGAAGGTATCGACGGTACAGTCACTGTGGAAGTGCCAGAAGGTTCTTATGAAGACATCACTGGTAACCCAGGTAAACTTGGTGAAGGTGACGGTGATGTAGATACAGATCGTCCACAAGTTGAAGTAACGGTAACGCCTGAAGGTCAAATCATTGTTGAATATCCTACAGATACCGATCCAACGTCGATCACGACAGATAAGATTGTGGTGAAAGACCCTGAAGGTAATGAAATCACTGTGACTTTAACACCGTCAGAAGGTGGCTTAACCTATACAGGTCAAGTGCCAGAAGGTGTGGATGGCACAGTCACTGTTGAAGTTCCTGAAAATTCTTATGAAGACCTTACAGGTAACCCAGGTAAAGCAGGCGAAGGCAAAGGTGATGTCGATACTGACAGTCCACAAGTTGAAGTGACTGTGACACCTGAAGGTCAAATCATCGTAACTTATCCTGAAGACACCGATCCAACCTCAATCACAACAGACAAGATCGTGGTGAAAGACCCTGAAGGTAATGAGATCACTGTGACTTTTACCCCGTCAGAAGGCGGCTTAACCTATACAGGTCAAGTTCCAGAAGGTGTGGATGGTACAGTAACGGTTGAAGTTCCTGAAAATTCATATGAAGACCTTACAGGTAATCCGGGTAAAGCAGGCGAAGGCAAAGGTGATGTCGATACAGACCGTCCACAAGTCGAAGTGACTGTGACGCCTGAAGGTCAAGTCGTCGTAACTTATCCTGAAGATACCGATCCAACATCAATCACAACAGACAAGATTGTGGTGAAAGATCCTGAAGGTAATGAAATCACTGTGACTTTAACACCGTCAGAAGATGGCTTAACGTATACAGGTCAAGTGCCAGAAGGTATCGACGGTACAGTAACGGTTGATGTTCCTCAAAACTCGTATGAAGACCTTACAGGTAATCCGGGTAAAGCAGGCGAAGGCAAAGGCTCAGTTGATACAGATCGTCCACAAGTGGGTGTAGAAATCACTCCGAATGGCGATATTATCCTGACTTATCCTGAAGATACAGATCCAACGACTATTGGTACTAGTACGATTACGGTTGAAGGTCCTAAAGGCCCAATCACAGTTGAATTTGGTACGCCTGAAGTACAAACAGATGGCACCGTTGTTGTGACTGCTAAAGTTCCTGAAGGTGTTGACGGTCAAGTGACTGTTACCGTGCCAGAAGGTTCGTATGAAGACTTGACCGGCAATCCGGGTAAAGTGGGTGAAACTCAAGGCAATGTCGATACTGACCGTCCAAGTGTTGAAATCACCTTAACACCACAAGGTTCTATCGTTATTCAATATGAAGACGATGTCGATCCAACTACGATTGATCCAAAAGACATCGTGATTACAGATGAAAATGGTAATCCGATTAAAGTTGAATTAACGGTATCTCCAGATGGTTTAACCCTGACAGGTCAAATTCCACCAAATGTAGATTCAAAAGTGACCGTGATCGTGCCTGAAGGCAGTTACCAAGATAAAACAGGTAATGAAGGCCAATATGATATCGACAGTAAATTGGTTGATACTGATGTACCTGAAGTGACTGTAACGGTTGATCCACAAGGCAATATCACCGTGACTTATCCTGAAGATACAGATCCGAAAACCATCAAATCAGATGCGATTGTGGTGAAAGATCCTACAGGGAAACAGATCACTGTTGAGTTAACGCCATCACCAGACGGCTTAACCTATACCGCTAAAGTGCCAGAAGGTATCGATGGTAAAGTGACTGTCGATGTACCAGCAGGCTCTTATGAAGATTTGACAGGAAACCCAGGTACACCAAGTACAGGTAAATATCCTGTCGATACCATCGCGCCAACTGTTGAAATCACCTTAACGCCTACAGGCGATATCGTGGTGAAATTTGAAGATGATGTTGATCCGAAATCGATTGACCCTGAAACAATTATTATCACTGATAAAGACGGTAAACCTGTTGAGGTGACGCTAACACCTTCTGAAGATGGTTTGACTTATACGGGTAAAATCCCTTCAGGTGTGGATGAGCAAATTACAGTTGAAGTTCCAACAGGTTCATACACTGACTTGGTGGGTAATCCAGGTGTAACTGATAAAGAAACTGTAGATGTAGATACTATTGCGCCAACAGTGACTGTCGATATTATTGATCAAGAGACTGATAGCAAAGCAACAGCAACTTTCGAATTCAGCGAGAACATTGATCCTGAAAGCTTCAGCTCTGCTGACTTGAAAGTAACAGGTGGTCAAGTTGTGGGTCAGCCAACATTTGATGCAGTGACTGGAAAATGGTCAGTTGAACTCAAAGTTGAACCGGGTCAAACAGTAACTGTTGAAGTCCTTCCTGAAAGTTATACAGATGAAGCAGGCAATAAAGGTTCAGGTGACAGTGATCGTTTAATTACTGTCAATATTGACAGCGTTACACCAAATACTGCGGAAGATGGCACGCACGTGACCGTGATTATAGGTAAAACTGAGCCGGGGCATGATGTGGTTGTGACTTTGCCTGATGGTACAGAATTACCACCAGTAAAAGCAGGTCTAGATGGTACATGGACTACGACGACTGAACTTCCATTAAAAGATGGTGATGACTTATCTGCGTCTACAACAGACCAAGATGGCAACCCAACGCAAGACACCGTATCTTTACCATTGATTTCGATCGATGTGATTGCGGGTGATGATGTCATTAATGAAGAAGAAATGGCTGAATTGACTGATGAAGATGGTAACTTCATTATCACCGGTACAATTTCGAACCCGAATGCGGCTATTACTGTCGATGTTAATGGCACTGAATATACTGTTGATCCTGCGGATATTACGCCTACAGGTCAGTGGACACTGAAAGTTCCTGCAACTGAAATCAAACCTGAAAACTCAATCACTGCAACTGCAAAAACAGATACAGTGACTTCAGAAGATGCAATTCGTAACCCAGGTTTAGACAATGATGCACCAACAGTTCAAATTGACATCACTCCAAAAGGTGAGATCAAAGTAACATTTGCACCAGATGTTGATCCTGCAACGATTGATCCAAAAGACTTCGTGATTACAGGTCTAGACGGCAAACCAGTAGTGATTGATTTCACGCCATCTGAAGATCGTTTGACTTATACCGGTCAAGTGCCTACCGGTGTAGATACCTCGATTACAGTAAAAGTGCCTGAAGCATCTTATTCAGATAAAGCGGGTAACCCAGGTGAAGAAGGTTCTGAAACAGTTACAGTGGATACAGCTCCGCCTGTAGCAGAAGTGACTGTGACACCAGATGGTAAGATCACCATTACATATCCAGATGACACAAATCCTGACACTATTGATACCACAGGTATTATTGTGGAAGGTCCAGATGGTGAAGTGATTCCGGGTGTAACCTTTGAAGAACAACCTGATGGTACATTTACAGCGAAAGTGCCAGAAGGCATTGATGGCGACATCGTCGTGAAAGTGCCTGCGGGTTCTTATGAAGACACTACAGGCAACTCAGGCGAACCTGTAAAACAACCAGCTACGGTAGATACCGAATCTCCAGTTGTTGATGTTCAAATCGATGAAAACGGTAAGATCACACTGACTTATCCAGAAGATACTAATCCTGACACGATTGATACGACAGGTATTGTTGTAGAAGGTCCTAAAGGCCCAATTTCTGATGTGACTTTCGAAAAACAACCAGATGGTACCTACACTGCGAAAGTACCTGAAGGCGTTGATGGCGAGATCGTAGTGAAAGTACCTGCGGGTTCTTATGAAGATACTACGGGTAACTCAGGTGAGCCAGTTGAACAACCGGGTAGGATTGATACCGACACACCAACAGCAGAAGTGACCATTACTCCAGACGGTAAGATCACTGTCACTTATCCGGATGATGTTGATCCATCGACGATTGAAGAAGATAAGATTGTAGTTGAAGGTCCAAATGGTCCAATCGAAGTACCATTTACCCCTGCTGTGAAACAACCAGATGGCTCATATGTGGTGACTGGTGAAGTTCCAGAAGGTACTGATGGCGAGATTGTGGTGAAAGTCCCTGCGGGTTCTTATGAAGACACTACAGGTAACTCAGGTGAGCCAGTTGCTCAACCGGGTACTGTGGATACAGATACACCAACGGCTGAAGTGACGATTACACCTGACGGTAAAATCACTGTGACTTATCCAGATGATGTTGATCCATCGACGATTACTGAAGATAAGATTGTAGTTGAAGGTCCAAATGGTCCAATCGAAGTACCATTTACCCCTGCTGTGAAACAACCAGATGGCTCATATGTGGTGACTGGTAAAGTTCCAGAAGGTACTGATGGCGAGATTGTGGTGAAAGTCCCTGCGGGTTCTTATGAAGACACCACAGGAAACTCAGGCGAGCCTGTTGAAAAACAAGGAACGATTGATACAGAATCTCCAGCGGCTGAAGTGACGATTGAACCAAATGGTGAAATTATTGTTACATATTCACCTGATGCGGATAAAACAACCATCGACCCAACTGACATTGTGGTGAAAGATAGCAATGGTAATACCATTGTGGTTGATTTTGTTCCATCAAATGATGGCTTGACTTACACAGGTAAAGTGCCAACCGCGATTGATGAAAATATCACGGTGACTGTGCCTGAAAATAGCTTCAAAGACACCACTGGTAATGACAATACGACTTCGGTAAAAACTGACCCTGTCGATACGATTGCACCAAAAGTTGAGGTCGTGATCACGCCTGAAGGTCAAATCACACTGAAATATGAAGATGATGTTGTTCCATCGACGATTGATACCTCAAAAATTGTAATTGTTGATGGTAATGGTCAATCTATACCTGTGACATTTACACCGAGCGAAAACGGCTTGACTCTCGTTGGTCAAGTTCCGGATGGTATTGATAGTAATGTTACTGTGACTGTACCAAGTGGTTCGTATGAAGATGAAGTGGGGAATAAAGGCGGTAAAGGTAGCACTACACAACCTGTAGATACTCAGTCTCCTGAAGTAGAAATCAGCATTACACCAGACGGCAAAATCACCATTACTTATCCAGATGATGTCGATCCATCGACGATTGAAGAAGATAAGATCGTAGTAGAAGGTCCAAATGGCCCGATTGAAGTACCATTTACACCTGCTGTGAAACAGCCAGATGGTTCATATGTGGTGACTGGTGAAGTGCCTCCAGGTGTTGATGGTGACGTTACAGTGACTGTGCCTACAGATAGCTATGAAGATACTTCAGGCAATCCGGGTGAAGATGTAGATACAACTGTGCCAGTGGATACTATTCCACCAACAGCAGAAGTGACCATTACACCAGACGGTAAGATCACTGTGATTTATCCAGATGATGTTGACCCATCGACGATTGAAGAAGATAAGATCGTGGTAGAAGGTCCAAATGGCCCAATCGAAGTGCCATTTACACCTGCTGTGAAACAACCAGATGGCTCATATGTGGTGACTGGTGAAGTTCCTCCGGGTGTTGATGGTGACATTACAGTAACTGTCCCAACAGGTAGCTATGAAGATGTATCGGGTAATCCAGGTGAACCTGAAACAGCGAATGGTAACGTTGATACCGATGTACCGACTGCAACGGTGACCATTTCTCCTAACGGTAACATCGTTATTCAATACCCTGACGATACCAACCCAGACTCGATTGATACATCGACGATCACCATTACAGATAAAGATGGCGATCCAGTTGTGGTTGAATTAACACCATCGACAGATGGCAAGACCTTTACAGGTAAAGTACCGAACGGAAATGATACTGATATTACGGTTAGCATTCCGACTGGTAGTTATACCGATGAAACGGGAAATCCGGGCGCTCAGGTTGATGTCACTGAACCAGTAGATACCATTGCACCTAATGTTGATATCGATATCACACCAAATGGTCAGATTACTTTAACATTTGAAGATGATACGGATCCAAGTACCATCCAAACTGGAAAAATCACAGTAACTGACAAGTCTGGTAATCCTATCGTTGTTGAATTTGTCCCAAGTCAAGATGATCCACTTGTATTGGTAGGTCGTGTTCCTGAAGGTACTGAAACTGGTATCGTGGTGACAGTTCCAGCGGGTAGTTATCAAGATGATGTAGGTAACAAAGGTACTTTAGATCAAGATTCTGCTGATGTAGATGCTGTTCCTCCAGTCGCTGAAGTAACAATTACACCAGACGGTAAGATCACAGTGACTTATCCAGATGATGTGAACCCTGACACGATTGAAGAAGGTAAAATTGTTGTTGAAGGTCCAAATGGTCCAATCGAAGTACCATTTACGCCGCCAGTGGAACAACCTGATGGTTCTTATATCGTGACTGGTGAAGTTCCTCCGGGTGTTGATGGTGACATTACAGTGACTGTCCCAACAGATGGCTATGAAGATAAATCAGGCAATCCGGGTGATGACGTTACAACTACAGAAACACCTGTCGATACTATTTCACCAAAAGCTGAAGTGACGATTACACCTGACGGTAAAATCACTGTGACTTATCCAGATGATGTCGATCCATCGACAATTACAGAAGATAAAATCATTGTTGAAGGTCCAAATGGTCCAATCGAAGTACCATTTACGCCGCCAGTGGAACAACCAGATGGCTCATATGTGGTGACTGGTGAAGTACCTCCGGGTGTTGATGGTGACATTACAGTAACTGTCCCAACAGATAGCTATGAAGATGAATCAGGTAATCCGGGTGAGGAAGTAGATAAAACTGTCCCAGTGGACAATATCGCTCCTGAAGTTGAGACAACCCAAGTGGTTACGATAGAAGATCAAAGTGTGACATTAACATGGGCGCATTTTGGTATTTCAGATGCAAATACAGCAAATGATCAGCTTGTTATTACGGTAACAAATCTGCCAAAAGACGGTGTATTGATAATCGTAGATGCTGCTGGGAATAAAACACCAATCATCGCGGGTCAAACACTATCTTATGCTGATATTAATGCCGGAAAAGTTGTATTTGCACCAGATGCTAACGAAGCTTCAGTAACTGACGGTGGAGTCTATGCAGGTCTAGAATTTAACGTTTCTGATGGCAAACATGTGACGTCAGGCGAGCTAGAAATTGTTGTCGATGCAGTGGCAGATAAGCCATCCTTAACTCTAGATTTATTAGATTGGAATCCAACAGTGATTAACCTTAATAAAACAACATGGAGTAATTTAGGAACTGTAAATGGCAATAATCTGACTGCCAATGGTGGATCAGGTGCTTCTAAAGATGCACTTAAGAAAGCTTTTGAATATTTATTATCTGATGCTGGGCAGACTGCATATAAAAACCAGATCGTATCAACAGGTAATACGAATTCTCTGGTTTCAGAAGGCAATATAACGGCTAAAACTGGTGTGGCAATTACAGGCTACGTATTCTTAGAAGCCGGCACTGTTTATAAATATACTGGTAAGGCTGATGATAGTGGTATGTTAATCATTGGTAATGAAGATCCTAAGCATGTGAGCTGGAAAGGTATTACATCTGTAGATAGTACATTTACTGTAGCAGAAACAGGATTCTACACATTTGATTTCTACATGCACAATGCAGAGGGTGATGGCAATTATAACTTCAAAGTGGTAGAAGAATCAGGCAAAGAGCTTGCTTATTACCCTGATCTAAAATCTGCTATTGCTGGACTTAATGACTTTTATAGTGCTACGCAACCTTCAGTTGAATGGACTGTTTCTGATTTACTTCAAAAAGATGCTACTGATAAAGACCAATATGGCTTCCATCGCCCTTACTTTAATTTAAGTGGTGAAGTGGGAGAGGATATTTCTCTTGGATTACTTAATACGAAATTGAATGACCAAGATGGTTCTGAAAACTTAACACTGAATTTCTCAGGCTTGGTTGAAGGAATGCAAATTTACGCTGTTACTGTAGATGGAACTCGAGTATTACTCGGAACTGCAGATACAAATGGTAATTTAAGTTTTGTCGCTGAAGGCATGAGTATCGAAGGTTCGAGCTTAGTGGCGATTGCACCACCAAGTTTGGTTGTTACAGGTAATTCTTTACAGTTGAATGTGAAGCTTGAATCTGTTGCAACTGAAAAATCGAATGGTTCAACTGCAAGTTCAGAACTAGAGTTCGGTGTAATTTTATATCCTGCTTCTGTAACAAACGTCGCACCTGAAATTGAAATTGAACCAGAAGTAGTCACTGTTGGTGCAGCTGTTTCCGGTCAAAAAATTGCTACATATGCTGCATCGGATGCAGATAATGATAGTCTGACCGTGACATTTGCGAATGGATCTACAGTGAGTGCCGATGGTTTCTATCAATTGTCAGTGGTTGATCAATCTGTAATCTTAACTCAGAAAGGTGCGGATCAGTTAAATTCAGGTGCTGCATTGCCTTCGATAAGTCTTCAAGTTACTGATGGTAAAATTACAACTCCTGTAACTGGCAATGCTGAACTCATTGAGTTAAAAGCAACATTAACAAGTGAAATTTCGGTATCAACGTCAACATCAGGTGGAACTGGTGGTGGTTCATCTAGTTCAGTGATTAAAGTTCCAAACCTAGGTACAATTTATAAAGATGCTGAAGGTAATTATGTTTCTGATGATCTTGTTGCGGGTGCGAAAATTGTAGATATTGCTGCAGAGATGCAAGCTATTATCAATGATCCACAGTATGGTAATGATTTCAATAAAATTAACGATGCGCTAAGAATCTTTACTAATTTGAAAAGTGAAATTAACGTTTCTGAAATTATTATTATCAATTGGGAGAAAATTAACAAAGTTCTGACTCAGAATGAGCTTGGGCTTAATTTCTCAAATAGTTTCCCTAAAGACTTTGGAGGTCAAAAAGGTACTCCGAGTGATTGGATTGTATTTGATGAACCGTATTCAGGTGCAAAATATCCAGTTAATTCAATGGTCTTGAATAACTCTGATACGACCAACTATATTGATGGTTTTAACTTGAGCATTACAGGTGTCCAAAATGTAAATAGCTTCCAAATTAATATGTTGGAAGGTGTGCTATTTGCGGATGGAACTCAAATTGCTAAGACAGGTGAGAAAAATCAAAATGGACAGGATCAACTTGGTGTAATAGCTCCGGAAGCAGGCGTTCCAGAGAAAGTTTTACAATTTACTTTACATGCAGAAGTTCTAAATGATGCAGAGGCAAATGTGAATGTAAATGGTGTGAAATTTAAATCTGCTGCTCTTGATGCTTTAGTTGATGCCAAAGTTTCGGTAAATGGTATATCAGTAAGCAAAGATTCAGATGGGTATTATACTTATCAAGGCACTTCAAGTAGTCAAGTTGAAGATTTTGTAGTGAAAGTTACAGTCCCTGAAACCTCAATTCAAGATGTAAATGTACTTACAACCCAGCTCGAAACAGAGTTAGGAAACAGTAACAATGTGCTTCCTATTCAGGAAACAGTGACTGCGACAGCATCGTTTGCGATGTTCTCATTAGAAAGTGAAAGTTTACTTATTGGTGATGATATTGTTTTCGACCTTCTCGCAGACGACAATTTGGGCGGTAATACATTAACAACAGTAAATGATTTTTCTATTGCTGACCAAATCGATATATCTTCATTACTTTCTGACGATGCAACTGAAGCGAATCTCGCAGAGTTTGTAACAGTAGCATATGACGAAGAAACTGATTCAGCTGTGATTTCAATTGACCGTGATGGCACATCAGGTACGGAATATGAATCACAAGATCTTGTAGTCTTGCTCAATCAAACGAGCAAAGTCGAACTAGATGACCTAATCAACAATAATCAAATTATTTACTAATAATTTGATGAACTAAAAAAGCACCTTCGGGTGCTTTTTTTTGCTTCCCAAAAAGTGAATGCAGATTGAAGACTTGGTTTTAATCAACAACTCATCGGAATTAAAACAAATACGCTATATCTACACTTGTATATTGAATAAGCTTTCTTTGCGCTTAAAAAGCGACACTTATCTGATGACGTAGCTCAAAAGGTATGCATAAAAACAAATTAATGGACAATAAAAATGAAAAAGAATTTCTGGATCAGGACACTTCTTTGTATGACGGTTGCGGTGTCGCCACTTACTTTCGCAGCGACAACCACTGCACCCGTTCCACCCAATAGCCAGCAAGTCTTTTTTGTCGGCAATAACTGGGATGGTACGGTTACAGTCATCAATCCTGCAAAAAACTATCAGAAAGTTGGTGTCATCAATATGGTGCCCGACAAAAAAGAACGGCTCACTGAAATTTACCTTAACCCAGTAAAATTGATCGCCTATAGCTATATTCGTAATACAGCAGGAGAGGGAAATGATCAATTGGTCGATGACATGTATTCCACACCAGATGGCAAATCGGTGGTTGCATCACGCCCAAGCTATGCAGATGTTGTCTCCATTAATATTGCTACAGGAAAAATTAATTGGCGCACACCCGTTGAGGGATTTCGAGCAGACCATATGGCAGTATCCCCTGATGGGCAACAGGTTGCAGTATCAGCGTCTTCAGGAAATGTCGTACATATACTCGATATCAACACAGGCAAGGAACTCGGGCGCTTTGCCACAGGAGATAAGCCACATGAAAATATTTACTTTGATGGTGGCACAAAAATTCTTAACTCAGCCATAGGTAATGTCGAAACCTCAATGGATGCAGCGTGGCAGGATTTCACTAAAGGCAAACGCTATATAACCATTGCCGATGCTAATAATTTTAAAGTCTTGAAGAAAATTGATTTTCGTCCTGCATTGGATGCCTTTGGTCGTAAAGACCTATCAAACGCTGTGCGTCCAATTGTGTTTAGCAAAGATGAATCCAAAATCTATGCGCAAGTCTCATTTTTTAATGGCTTGGTCGAATATGATCTCAATCAAGGCAAAGTCACACGCATTGCACAGCTTCCAGGAAGTACAACTATTCCCTCTGATCGCACGAAATGGGTAAATGACTCACGCCATCATGGGCTTTCGATCAGTGGAGATGGTGAAAAACTATGTGTTGCAGGAACGATGGATGATTATGCCACCATCGTCGATCGTAAAACTTTGACCGTGGCGAAATTGATTGTTGCAGGCAAACCGTATTGGGCAACGCAAAGTCCAGATGGTAAGCGTTGTGTCATTTCTGAAAGTGCCACAGATGCAGTAACAGTGATCGATTTCGCGACAGGTGAAAAAGTCATCACTGTGCCTGTTGGCAATCACCCACAGCGCGTTCGTTTAGGTTATGCACCAGCAGGATGGGGCAGTCAGTAAAACAGTTTAATTCAAATGAAAATGGAAAATTCAGAGTCAAATCGGCTCTGAATTTTTAATTGAAGAACATTTAGAGATTGAATCATGTATAAGAAATGGATTGTTATCGGGTTAGTGGTTGGCTTGATTTTATTGTTGATGATTCAGTTATTAAAACCAAAGCAGCAGGAGGTTCATGAACAGCTACCGTTAGATCAACAAAAAGTGTCTGAAACACGTTCAGAGCGAACTATAGAAAATGTATTGCAGCATTCAAGTTTTAATTCCAAACAATCAATACTCGACAGTGAAACGCACTCTGAGCTATTACAGCAACGTGAACAGGTATATCAACAATTTCAGCAAATAAATACGCTGATGAGTCAGGGACAGCAGCCGAATCAAAATCAAGTACTCGCTCTACTCGAGCAACAATATAACTTGGTTAAAAAAGGCGTTGTGAAATTGGATGAAGCCATTTCATCAATTCAATATTTACGACAAATACTTCCTGAAATGGACAGAGCTTTGGAGAGACAGTTAGCTAAACTGGAACAACTCAAAAAATGAATTAACTTGAATAAATAAACTTTTAAACTAACCAAACTTAAATGAAATAATTATGGTGAAGAACAAAAGTAGAGGGGCACGGAAATAGAATAGTAAATTAAAAAAAAGTTTTTTTAAATCAAATGCTTGTAATTTAAATAAGGATTTGGAAAATAAACACTCCGAAGATGCCGCTGCAAATGTCGTGACCCTGAACCCGATGAGTTCAAGGTGGACGCGACGTACACTCGCTGGGTTTCCCACTCGAGGAGGGCATACGCTCAGAATATACAGAACACATCCATAAGTTTAAGTATCGGCAGGGGATTAGACCTAGCTGGCGAACACCTCAGAGATGTGCTCAGTATAACGAATTCAGCGTTATTGGCAAATCACCAAACACTGACAAAGTGTTTAAAATGAAGCAATCGGGCAAAGTATAATCACTAAACCACCGATTAATCAGTCAATTCTTCAACTTGTTCCAAAATATTTTGCAACAAAAGTTCGCAGTTTGCATATTCTTGCAAACTCTTATTCATTGACAGGACTTCTTGCATTAATTCAAGTGCGACCATAATGATCAGCTTACTCGGTTCCATACGTGGTGCTTTACGACGAAATTCATCGTATTTGTCATTCAGTAATTGTGCTGCGCGTTCTAAATCGGCTTGTTGGTCAGAAGTCGTTGCTAAACGGAAACTATGACCTAGAACTTTTAAATCAACTGCAATTTGTTCACTCATGATCAAACTTCCTCATTACTTTCAGTCGGATGTGCCAATTGTTGAATTTCTTGCGCATGTTGATCTTGAGCTGTACCTAAAATAGCTAAACGTTGAATAATCGCTTCAACTTTTGCTTTGGCATGTTCATTTTTTTGTAATAAACGTTCACGTTCTTGCTGCAAACCTTGAATTTCTTGTTGAGCATGACGCTGTTCATTTTGCATCTTTTCTTTAACGATACGTAGCTCATTACGTTCTGCCAAAATTTCTTGAAAACGATTTTTTAGATCAGTACAGCTTTTTTCAAGACGGCTATATCGGTCAGCCAAAGCAGTTGCATCAGTATTCAGCTGTTGAAGTTGAGCACGTGAATCAGTTAATTGCTCATTCAGCGTATCAATTTCTTCTTGTTTGGAGGTGATAATACCGTTCTTATGTACAATTTGAGCGTGATGGTGCTCATCAGACGAGTTTTTCTCATCTTGTAGGGCATTATTTTCGCTTTCAAATTGCGCCAGTCGCTTTTTTAAAACGCTAATATGCGCTTGGAGACGCTGTAATTCTTCTAACATAACGTAGTCGCACAGTCTTGCAAACAAAGGTAATATATACGAAGTATAGAGATTGGATAAGCGAATGCAAGACGATATTTCAGGTTGGTCAGATTGGTCCCAGAATTTTTCTAAAATTGAAGAAATTTCAAGCCCAAGTGAGTTACACGGTCTACTCACTGGTATAGTTTGTGTGTCACAACCGCCGAGTCGTGAAGAGTGGCAACAAATTTTAGCAACGCTTGATGTAGCTGAATTAGACGAAGATGCGGTGGCATTGTTGACTGGAGAAGCAGAAGATGTAGCTCATTCACTTTCAGATGATGAACTCGACTATCTTCCTTTATTACCAGATGATGATCACTTGCTAGGTGAGCGTGTGCAAGCCTTGGCAGATTGGTGTGCAGGTGTTGTTCTTGGTTTTGGTTTGGCGGCAGGTCATCTGCGCACCAATGAACAAGAATTGATTGAGCATTTACAGGATGTCGCTTCAGTAGAATTTGAAGATTCAGATGATGATGAAGAAGGTGAAGAAAGCTATCAGGAATTATACGAATTTGTTCGTTTAATCCCAGTGAGCCTGTCTATGGGACGTACCAAAGTTGATGTTTCAGAAACACCGTTGCTACAACTGAGCGCTAAAAATTCATCGGCTCAAGTGGGGAATGTGGTTGAAATGTTCACCCCACATCGTCCAAGCTAAGGCATTAATTTTGCTTATATCTATGTGAGGTATTACGTGTTTTTATACATGCCTCACATAGATTGAGAGATTCATATTCAATTGAATCAAAATTTAAACAATATCAGCCAGCAGGTATAAGAAGTATTTAAATGAAGAAATTAACTCAAGCGGATTTTCAAGAACGTCGAGACATCCTTGCGGGTGAAATGGGACTACGTAGTATTGCAATTATTGCCACGAGCAAAGAAGCCATGCGTAATCGCGACGCAGATTATAAATTTCGAGCTGATAGTAGTTTCTTTTATTTAACAGGTTTTGCTGAACCTGAAGCGGTTGCAGTGATTGAAACCTTTGATAGTGAAGAAGAAGGTTATAGCTATAGTTTGTTCTGCCGTGAACGTGACCGTGAAATGGAAATTTGGAATGGCTACCGTGCGGGTGTAGATGGGGCTGTAGAAGATTATGAAGCTGATGAGGCTTATGCCATTGATTTATTAGACGAAGAAATTTTAGAAAAATTACAAAATAAAGATAAATTATTCTACCGTATTGGGCAGCAACCCGATTTTGATGCTCGTGTGGCGCAGTGGATTTCGGCTGCAAGTGGTGAATCACGTAAGGGTGCAAGTGCGCCTGCTCAAGTCATTCAACTAGATCGCATCATTGATGAAATGCGTCTGCACAAATCTGATGATGAACTTGAATTGATGCAAATTGCTTCGGATATTTCAGCAGAAGCGCATACTCGTGCCATGCAAACGGTTAAACCGGGCATGATGGAATATGCACTAGAAGCAGAACTGAATTATGTCTTTGGTAAAAATGGCTGTGTGCCTTCCTATAACAGCATTGTCGGCGGCGGTGAAAATGGCTGTATTTTGCACTATGTGGAAAATGACAAAGAACTCAAAGATGGTGATTTGGTACTGATTGATGCAGCATGTGAATATCAGCTGTATGCCTCAGACATTACCCGTACTTTCCCAGTCAACGGTAAATTCAGCCCTGAACAAAAAGCACTTTATAATATCGTACTCGATGCGCAAATTGCGGCGATTGATGCGGTGCGTATCGGCAACTCTTATAAAGAACCACATAACGTTGCAGTGCGTATTTTAGTTCAAGGTTTATTGGATCTTGGCATTATGCAAGGAGATATTGACGAAATCATTGAAAAAGAAGCTTACCGTCAGTTTTATATGCATGGTACGGGTCATTGGCTTGGTATGGATGTGCATGACGTCGGTTCATACAAACAAGAGGGTGAATGGCGTGCCTATGAGGAAGGTATGGTTGTGACTGTTGAGCCTGGTCTTTATATTGCGCCTGATGATGAAAGCGTTGATGCGAAATGGCGTGGTATCGGTATTCGTATTGAAGATGATGTGGCTGTAACTAAAGCAGGTCCACGTGTTTTAACAGCTGCAGTGGTCAAGTCGGTGGAAGACATTGAAGCGCTGATGGCGAAAGCGAAAGCCGCTTAAGTTAATATAGTAATTAAAAAAGCCGGTCAGATGATCGGCTTTTTTTATCTACAAGCAGTCTTATAAATACTAGTTATATAGACAAGTGTAATTAACAATGGAGTTGATTTTATGATGTTAATTTTTTACAAAAATTAGATATAAGTCTTTTTAAATTAATCGTATAAATTAAGCCTCTTTCATAAATCAAAAAACGAACAGTCTCTTGCTGATTATTTGTACCGAAGAATTTTAAATATTCATGCATAATCTGCGGATGAAATATATCGATTCAAAGAAGCTTTCTGAAACACA
>NZ_VOZE01000024.1:0-11395 GCF_013419925.1 Acinetobacter sp. YH12045
TGTGTTTCAGAAAGCTTCTTTGAATCGATATATTTCATCCGCAGATTATGCATGAATATTTAAAATTCTTCGGTACAAATAATCAGCAAGAGACTGTTCGTTTTTTGATTTATGAAAGAGGCTTAATCTAGACAAAATGGAAAAATAAATAAAAACCTCGGGATATACCGAGGTTTTTTATTACTGATTTTTTATACTTAAAATAATGCAATGAATAAAGAATAATGTAGATGAATATTTATGTATCAGTTTTTGGGATTATTATTTTAATGTGGAGTAAATAAAAATATGACTTATTTATAATAAGCCATATTTAATTAGGCGAGTGCGAATCACGTTCCTTGTCACTCCAAGCAAACGAGCCGTATGCACTTGATTGTATTGACAGTGCTGATACGCACTTCGGATAAATTTTTCTTCAATCAGCTCATTAATATTGTCATGCTTAAGTTGATTTGCGGCTTGAAAAATTTGTAAAAAGGTCTGCTCAAGTAACTGTCCAGCATCTTGAATATCTTTGATGTTGGCTACAGCAGAGGTGGCATTTTGTAAGTTAAAAGGTTCTGCACGCGAAAACGACGATGCACTTTGAATACTCGAAAAACTAATATCTTCTGGTTCAATCACACCTTTTTCACTGACTAAAATCGCATGTTGAATGGTATTTTCTAATTCGCGAATATTTCCCGGCCAGCTATGTAAATGGAGTTTCTTGAGCGCCAATGGGCTGAGGCGTAATGGTGTGTCATGTGGGTTGGTTTGATAGACCTGAATGAAGTGTTTAACCAAAGGCAAAATGTCACCACGACGCTCTGAGAGACGTGGAATGCGTAGCAACGCCACATGTAAGCGGTAGAATAAATCTTCCCTGAAACGCCCGTCCTGTACGGCATGCTCCAAATCGACATTGGTTGCGGCAATGATCCGAACATTAATCGGGATGGATTTGAGGGAGCCGACTCGAACGATCTCTCTTTCTTGTAAAACACGGAGTAATTTGACTTGCATTGGTAAGGACAGATCACCAATTTCATCTAAAAATAAGGTGCCATTATGGGCTGCTTCAAACCAACCGACACGGCTATTAATTGCCCCTGTAAAGGCTCCTTTTTCATGTCCAAATAATTCGCTTTCGACTAATGATTCGGTAAAGGCACCACAGTTCACTGCGATAAATGGACCTTTGGCACGATGGCTTAATTGGTGGATTTGGCGTGCAACCAATTCTTTACCTGTGCCTGTATCACCAATGATGAGTGCATTGGCCTCACTTGGTGCAATTTGTTCAATTCGAGACAACAACGCTTGCGATAACGGATCTGCAAAGACCGTTGCTGTTGCCCGTTTATGTTTCAGTGCAGAGGGCACTGCAGGGTGGGTCAAAATAGACATATCGTTTCTTATAGTTGTTGAAAATGCAGATCATGATGAAAGATTTAAAAATAAAAGATAAATAATAATTCGATATTTAAATATCAGTTTCACCGATAAATTCATGCGTGGATTATTTATCTGATTTTAAGATAAATAAAATCGGGATAACTAAAGGATAAATCAAGATATAGCAAGTGATTGAACTGTTTTATAGTAAAGCTCTCTAAATAACAAAAGGCATAATTAAAATGGCGATTACTTCAGTAAATGTGCGAAACCAATTCAAAGGCGTGATTAATGAAATCGTAGAGGGTCCTGTGGTTTCAGAAATTGATGTGGAAACCAAAGCAGGCTTTTTTACGTCCGTGATCACGACACGTTCGGTGAAGGATTTAGACTTAAAAGTAGGTTCAGAGGTGGTGGTGTTAATTAAATCGACGGAAGTGTCACTGGCTAAACTCTAAGGTTTAGTCCAGCAAAGTTTGTCAGCACAAATAGAGAATAATGATATGAGCGTAGAACAAGCTGGTTCGGTTTCTATTCAGCAGCTAACGAAACATTATCCCACACAAAAGCAAGAAGACTTAACCGTCCTTAAGGACATTAACCTGAATATTCAGCCGGGTGAGTTCATTAGTATTGTGGGAAGTAGTGGCTGCGGAAAATCCACATTATTACGGTTGTTGGTTGGTCTAGAGCGTCAGTTTCAGGGCCAGATTTTGGTTGATGGTCAGCCTATACAGGGCACGAGTTTGGAACGTGGTATCGTGTTTCAAGATCATCGCCTGTTTCCATGGTTGACGGTACGGGAAAATGTACGGATTGCATTGCATAAAAGCCAGTTTAGCCGTGCAGAAGAAGATGTATTGATTGATGAACATTTAGAGTTGGTCAAATTAACCCAATTTAAAGATGCTTATCCTTCGCAGTTGTCTGGTGGGATGAATCAACGTGTGGCGATTGCCCGTAGTTTGGTGAATCGACCACAGATTTTACTGCTCGATGAACCCTTTGGCGCACTCGATGCATTGACGCGGCAAAATTTACAGGATGAATTACAGCGAATATGGCAAAGTGAAAAAATCACCATGATCATTGTCACCCATGATGTCGAAGAGGCTGTCTTTTTGGGTGATCGGGTGGTGGTCATGCAGCCACATCCGGGACGAATTAAACGTATTGTAGATATTCATTTAGCCCATCCGCGTAAACGCGAAGATGTCCGTCTGACCAATATTAAAAATGACATTTTGACTGACTTTAGTGATCCAGTAAAAGATCAGTTGCTTGAACCTTTATCTCACCGATTTGCCGATTATAAATTTGCATGGTAAGTCTGAATTGACCATCACCTAGACAATGTAAAAGCCCTGAATTCAGGGCTTTTTTTAGGCTTATCAAATATAGGTCAGTATGATCATCGCTTAAGTTGGATTAATACCAGTCCATAAAAATGCCCCAGTTGGGGCATTTGTTTTTCAGTTTTATTAAACGTTGGTTTATGAGGCTTGGGAGGTATGTCTTTTTTCTAAAACATATTGGTTTTCAGGTCGTTTTAAACCTAAGTTTTCTCGTAAGGTCTTGCCTTCATAAGCCGTTCGGAATAGACCGCGACGTTGCAGTTCAGGAACGATGAGATCGACAAAGTCATTTAACCCCGCAGGTGTTGTTGGCGGTAGGACATTAAAACCATCGGCAGCGTCATTCTCAAACCATTCTTGCAGTTGATCTACGACTTGTTCAGGCGTGCCAATCAAGGTCCAATGTCCACGGGCTGAAGCGATATATTGATAGAGCTGACGAATACTAAAATTGTGCTTACGGGCAATATCAATCATCATTTGCTGACGACTGGAGAAATTAATGTCTGCATCTTCTATTTTCGGGAAAGGGGCATCTAGATCAAATTTGGCCAGATTAATGCCACCTGCCAAAGCAGACAATAAACTTAAACCCACTTCTGGGTGAATTAAACTATTTAAAAAGTCATATTTTTCTTGGGCTTCTTGCTCTGTCTTGGCAACAAAAATCGAAACCCCCGGCATAATTTTGAGATCATCTGCATGGCGGCCATATTTCACTAAGCGGTTTTTTACATCACGATAAAAGGCTTGCGCATCTGCTAAGTTCTGCTGTGCTGTAAAAATCACTTCGGCATATTTACCGGCTAGTTCACGACCATCTTCAGATTGCCCAGCTTGAACAATCACCGGATAGCCTTGCGGTGGGCGAGAGACGTTGAGAGCACCCAGTACTTGATAATATTGACCTTGATGATTGGGCTGATGTTGTTTGCGAGCATCAAAAAATTGCCCAGTTTCTTTGTTGTAATGGAATGTATCATCCTCCCATGAGTCCCAAAGTTTTTGAGTCACCTCAATAAATTCATTGGCACGTTCGTAACGTTCTTTGGGTTCAGGGTGCTGCTGAATGTTAAAGTTTTTTGCGGCATCGGCAGAAGCTGTCGTTACCACATTCCATGCAGCACGACCTTTAGAAATATGATCTAAAGAAGCAAATTTACGCGCCAAAATATAAGGGTCTTCATAAGTCGTAGATGCTGTGGCAATAAAGCCAATATTTTGCGTCACAGCAGACAAGGCTGCAAACAATGTGACGGGTTCAAAGCCGACGCCTTTATCGCCTAAACCTTTTTCACCTTCGACAGCAGAACTCCAACGGACAGACAGACCATCGGCAAGAAAGTAGGCATCGAATAGACCACGTTCTGCGGTTTTTGCCAGTTCAATTGCATAATCAATATTGAGATGATCTTGTGGGCGAGATTCTGGGTGGCGCCAACCCGCGACATGCTGTGAGGTGGTTGGAATAAAAGCCCCAAGCTTTATTTGACGTTTAGACATAAAAAATTTCTCATCCCAATTATTCTTAAAAGATAAAAGGGATAAGAACAAAATCTATGCCAAACCGTAATTGTTTGAAAATATGCAATTTTTAATTTTAATTGGTTCTAGGTGTAGATAAATCAACAGGATATAAAACCAAATGTTGAAAAATAAACAGCAGTTTAACGGCAAACTTTATGCATGGACCAGTACAAGATTTTCCATATGTAAACTTAAAGCGTGTATTGGCATTGAACGCTATTAGCAAACTTTATAGCAATACTTTGATGGCTTTTCGTCTCCATACCAGTTGGTAATACAGCCCTTGTAAAATACATAAGCTGACAAAAGCCAAAGCATAGGCATACCAAATGCCTTTTAAGCCCCACCATTCACTAAATAGGTAGGCACACGGCACTTCAATGCAAATAATCGCCATAATATTAATAATCATCGGCACGGTCACCGTTCCGCTAGCCCGCATAATGGAAGCAAAAATCGCACTGGCACCAAAAAATAAAATCGACCAAAGCACAATGAACAGCAATTCTTGACCGAGAACCACAACTTCAGGATCTGTAATAAATAGCGCCATTAAATATTTAGAGAACAAATAGCCCAATGCCACCAAAATGCCAGTAATAATGAAATTCATCCCGATGGCCGTACGTTTCACGCGATTAATTAATTCAGAATGACCTGAACCAATGGCTTGTGCTGCAAAAATGGAAGCCGCAATCGCGATGGACAAGGCTGGGAATTGGATATAGTTCAAAACCTGATTGACCGCGCCATATGCAGCAGTAGCATCAGCACCGTGGCGGTTAACTAAACCGACAATCACGAGACCGGCCACAGAGGTCGTGACCATCTGAATACCTGTAGGAATGCCTAGTTTTAAGATAATTTTGCTGAGATCATGTTGATGGCGAATATGACGAATCAACTCGAAGTCGAGTTTGAGCGGATGATCTTTCTTTTTTAAGTAGAAATATAAAAATACCAAGGCAATTAAAAAGCCGATATGACTGGCAATGGCAGGGGCAATAATACCTAAACTTGGAAATCCAAATTTTCCTGCAATCAGCACGGGTGTAATGATCAGCCCTGAACCAATGGTCATACCCGATGCAATCAGCGGTGTTGTACTGTCACCGACCCCACGCAAAATCGAGGTATAAATAATATAAATAAAGAGCAGTGGGCTACCGGCAAGCATCCATTGCACATAAGGCAAAGATAAATGCATCACGTCTGGGGCTGTGCCTAAGGCCAATAAAATGGGCTTGGCAAATATCACCCCTAAAAAGGCAATAATGCTACCACCAATCAAGGTCATAAAAAGGGTGGAACCCACCACGGTACGAACTTTTTCAAGGTTTTGTGCGCCCCAAGCTTGACCTACCAACACGGTTGCGCCTGCCGAGAGTCCAATCACAAAAGCCATTAAACAGAACAAGATCGGGAAAAATACCGCAACCGCTGCAATGGCATGCACCCCAAGCATCTGACCGACAAAAACGGTGTTAATGGTCCCAGATAAATTCTGCAAAATATTGGTGGCGATCAAAGGCACCAGAAAAACTAAAAACGTTTTCCATAAATTTTGCTGAGTAACGAGGGACTGTTGTTTTGACATGCTCAGGTCCTAGACGCGGCTTTTTATGATTTTAAGTTACTGATAACACTATCATGTTGGCATTCAAAAAAGCCTTAGTTTTTGAGTAACCAAGGCTTCATTATTTCTACATGTCTGTTTTAAAAAAAACGTTTGGGCAGATACGGCTTTAAACCGCGGAGAGAATCTCTGCAGCTCGATCTAAGGTGGCATCTTGTTTGGCAAAACAGAAACGTAATAATCGTAAATTTTCCGGCGGTTTTTGATAGAATACCGAGACAGGAATCGCCACGATTTTATGTTGCTCTGCCAACAACTGACACATCTCCACATCGCTTAAATCTGGGCGTATGGCACTGTAATCAAGGTTTTGGAAATAGGTACCTGCCGATGGAATCAACTCAAATCTAGAGTGGCTTAAGCCGGCATTGAAACGGTCACGCTTGGCTTGGTAAAAATCGGCCAATTCAGCAATGTGCTCAGGATGTTCTGCCATAAAGTTAGCCAATGCCATTTGTACGGGCGTAACACCGCAGAAATTTGCAAATTGATAGATTTGGCGAAACACTTGCATCAAGGCTGGCGCTGCAATGCAATAACCGGTTTTCCAACCTGTGACGTGAAAGGTTTTACCAAATGAGCCCACGACAAAACTGCGTTCACGCAGCTCAGGAAATGACAAAGCAGATAGATGCTGACGACCATCAAAAATTAAATGCTCATAAACCTCATCCGACAGCACAATAATATTTTTATCTCGAATCAGTTCGATCAAGTTGAGCCAGTCCTCACGATCCCAAATAGCACCTGTTGGATTGTGCGGTGTATTGACAATAATCATCCGGGTTTTATCGTTAATCGCAGCGGCAACACGATTCCAATCCACAGTAAAATGGGGCGTCTCTAAGGCAATGTGAATGGGATGAGCCCCAACCAATTTTACACTGGGCGCATAACTGTCATAGCTCGGGTCGAAAATAATCACTTCGTCACCCGCATGAACCACAGCTTGAATGGCACTAAAAATACCAATGGTTGCACCCGGGGTAATGGTCACTTCGGTGTGAGGGTCAATATTTAATTGGTCTCGATGGGCAAACAGTTGGACCAATTGCTCACGTAAATGCATCAGTCCATCGCCGGGTGCATATTGGTTAAAACCCTGTTGCGTCGCATCACTTAGCGCATTTAACAGTGCTGGAGGTGCAGGAAAATCAGGAAAACCTTGAGATAAGTTCAGTGCATTTAGACGCTGCGCCATTGCACTCATAACGCTAAAAATAGTCACACCTTGGGCAGGCAGTTTGGATTCAATTGTGATCATGGAGCTTAAAATTTTTTATAGATTGCATTTTGAGTGTAGCAGCATCTCAGCGGCTGCGAAAAGTTAGCTCAGCAAAAATGATCCAGTATTGATGTTCCTATTCACTTGAATCCTAAAGTGATGTGAAAGCCAAAAAGAAGAATTCAACAAATTATTTGCAAAATAGGGTAGACGAAAAAATAAACATTTCCTAAAATGCCGTCATTAAAAAAATTAAATACATAATAACAATGCTTAAAAATATTCACGCCATGGTGGAAAACTTTGGCTTTAGCGTACAGAAACGTGCGCTACACATTCATTTCTCAAATGAACCATTAAACACCGAAGTTTTTATTCAACGGATTGAAGGTCAACACCGTATCAATCAAGGCTTTCGTGCGGAAATTATTTGTCTCTCGACCAATGCTCATTTGGCTTTAAAGCAGTTTATAGGCGGCCGAGTGGCTGTCGATCAAGTGACAGATTTGGGACAACTCAGTCGCCTGACTGGTGTGATTACAGGTGCAAGCCAAGGTCAAAGTGATGGTGCATTGACCGTTTATAAGCTGGTGATTGAGGATGCCACAGCACTCTGGCATAAGCGTCGTAATAGCCGTGTCTTTATGAACAAATCGGTACGGGAGATGACCGAGATTATTTTTAGTGAATGGCAGAAAAAAAGTGCGCTGTTTGCTGCTAGTTTAAGCTTGAACTTAGAGGGGTTGGCACGTACTTATGATGTGCGTCCATTTACTATGCAAGCCAATGAGAGTGACTACGAATTTCTGACTCGACTGTGGCGTAGTGAAGGGATCAATTGGTTAATTGATGAAGCGGAGTTATTTGTCGCATTTTCGGCTGCACCGATGCAAGCACAGCGGCTGCGTTTAATTGATACGAATCAGGCTTATAGTGCTTTAGAGAGGAAAAAAATTCGCTTTCATCGGAGTCATGCCACGGAACGTTTGGACACGATTACCAGTTTTGTGGCAGAACGCTTTTTACAATCGACCACGATTCAAACGCAGCGTTGGCAAGCTCAACATTTGGCACAAGACCAAAGTAATCCGCTCTTAAGCGCCCATGCACAGAGTGAGCAACAGCACAATGAAACCTTAAGTTTAGAGCAGGCGTGGACCGTAAGTTCGGCTTGGACAACTGACCTTAAAGGTGCAGATCAGGCGACCACTTCAAATACACAGCAATTGGATCAGTTGAATCGGCAACTCAATCAATATCAGGAATTACAAGCCAAATATTTTACCGCCAGCAGTAGCGTAAGGGATGCGCAAGTTGGGTATTGGTTTGAATTAGAAAATCATCCTGAAATCGATCAACATCAAACGACAGATCGTGAATTTCTCATATTGGGCAAAGTATTTTATAACCAGAACAATTTACCCAAAGATATTTTGGTTCAATTAGAAAAGTTACTTGCGGCGAGCCGTTGGCTATCTTTAGGGGATGAACGGCAGGCCAATGACCTATATGTGGTCCGTCGGCAAATTTCTGTGGTGCCTGAATATGATCCTTTATTACACCGGCCACCTGCGTTTCCACAGCGGGCTAAAGTGGTCGGTCCAGAAGGTGAAAGTATTTATGTCGATGCTTGGGGGCGTATCAAAGTTCGGTTTACGTTCACCCGCAGCGATGACCACAGTCATGATGGTGGAGCAGGGAGTAATAATAATGACAGTGACTCGGCTTGGGTCGATGTACTGACTCCATGGGCGGGTGAAGGTTATGGGGCACGTTTCCATCCTCGTATTGGTGAGATCGTGGTCATCGACTTTTTTGAGGGTGATGTGGATCGTCCCTTTGTAGTAGGACGAATACATGAGGCTGAGCGATCTCAGACCATGTTTGACCTCAAAGGTCAGCTTCCTGAAACCAAAAAACTCAGTGGTATCCGCTCACAAGAAGTTGCGGGAGCAGGCTTTAACCAACTGCGCTTTGATGACACGACGGGGCAGATCAGTACCCAATTACAAAGTAGTCATGCAGCGACACAGCTGAATTTAGGTAATCTCAGCCATCCTAAAGAACAAGACAGTAGCCATGGCCGTGGTGAGGGTTTTGAGCTGCGAACGGATGCTTGGGGAGCAATGCGTGCAGGTAAAGGTTTACTCATTAGTACCTATGCGCAGGATAAAGCCGTTGCCGATCATCTTGCTGCTGCTGAAGCTCAGTCTCTTTTAAATCAAGGGCATCAGAGCATGAATATGCTGAGCGGCGTAGCCGTAAAGCAGCAGACCGATGCATTAAATGTGATTAATCGTTTGCCGAAGTTAATAAACTCTTTAGAAATCAAAAGTACTGCCGAAGCTGTTAAAGCGACTTTAAATTTGTTCAAGGAGGAGCTAAGTCGAGACCCATTGGCAGCGTTAAAAAACTGCAAAAGTTTTGTCAAAGAAATGGGCTCAATCGCACATGATGTCAAAAGTACAGTAAAAGAATTTAAAGCATTCTTTAATGATGCCGAAGATGCCTTTGATAACTTAAAGTCTGTCATAGATCATATTGAAGAAAATGGTAAAGATGTGATTCAGGGGAGAGTCGCAAGTCTGAAAAGCAACCTAAAAGAGGATCCATTAAAAGCATTAAAAGATGTGGGTAAATTGATCGAAGACATCAAATTTAACCCTGATGATTTATTGAATAATGGTGGTTTTGGTTTGCCACCAGCGATGACACCCATAAAAGCATTAGAAAAAGTACAAGGCTTTATAGAAGGCTATGCGCAAGGTTTAGAAAAATCCAATACAGCGGCAAAACAAGAACAAGGCAAATTATTCCGCCAAGCGTTGATGTTGCTTGCATCACCTAATGGTATTGCACTCACTACACCGGAAGATATTGTTTTACAAGCCTCACAGGATATTGCAGAAAGTGCACAAGGTTCGATTAATTTCAGTGCTCAAAAAAATATTGTGCATCATGCGCAAGATAAAATCAGTTTGTTTGCGGCTCAAAAGGGCCTGAGTGCGTATGCCGCAAAAGGGAAAGTTGAATTACAAGCCCAAGATGATGCTATTGAAGCAATTGCACGAAAGGTGATTAAGCTCATTTCAACGGAAGATAAAATTGAAATTACCAGTCCTAAAGAAATTGTGCTGACTGCAGGGGGCTCGCAACTGAAAATTAATGGCAGTGGAATATTTACAACAACAGGCGGCAAGTTTGAGAGTAAGGCCGGGCAGCATAGTTTTGTGGGAGGCGGAACTGCAATAACACCTAAAGTAAGTTTGCCAAAGCTAGAAGCAATTTATAGTAATCAGGTTGATTACACTTGGAATGAAAATTCCACAATAGAAAAAGAAATTATTATTTTAAATGAAAAGCAGAATGTCTTATTAAAAGCTAAAAAAGATTTATTAGATAATGAAAATAAAATAAGTTCTTTACGATTTTATACACCAAAAGCGGATGATTTTATTGCGTTAGGTTTCGATTCTTCATATGTTTCGCTGAAACAAAAACGATTAGATGGTGATAATAAAGATGAATTATTAGAAGAGGCTTTACTTGAGTTTGATGATAATAATGTATATACAAGTGAGGATTTTTAAATGGCTGAATTAAATACAATAATAGCAAAATTCTTTGATAGTTCTGGAAAGTATGTAATTAATTTAAATGTAAAATCTAAATACCTAGGATCATCGAAAGAAAATTTAAAAAAAACAGATGTTAATGGTCTTTTTATATTTCAAGCATCGCCGGATAGAATGATAGAGATATTGGCAAAACCTCCTAATCAGAAGGATTACACATCATTTAAATTAATTAATTCTTCAATAAGCTCATCAGAAAAGAATCCTATTATAATTAACTTACCTAAAACAATTGAAGAATATCAAAGAACAAGCAATGTAAGTCCTAGTAAAGGAATAGTTAGTACATTATTTAAAGTATTGGATAGTAATGGGAAAGCAATGGTTAATTTCCCCATTCAGTCAAGACCAAAAGGTAAGGGGAGTTCCCCAGATAAATACACCAATGACCAAGGTATTGTTGAGGTATTATCATCACCAAATAGAGATATTGAAGTTTTAGTACTTACTTCTAATGATCAATTTGAGCTTAAGTTTTCTGGAAATTCGGGGGCTGGAAAAGAACAACCTATATTAAGCCTCTTTCATAAATCAAAAAACGAACAGTCTCTTGCTGATTATTTGTACCGAAGAATTTTAAATATTCATGCATAATCTGCGGATGAAATATATCGATTCAAAGAAGCTTTCTGAAACA
>NZ_VOZE01000025.1:0-7788 GCF_013419925.1 Acinetobacter sp. YH12045
TAGATCTACTTATTGGTCAACTTAAAGCATTTGATGGAGCATTACTTGTTATCAGTCATGACCGATATTTTCTTGATATGGTTGTAGACAAGATATGGGAGTTAAAAGACGGTAAAATTACGGAATATTGGGGTGGTTACTCGGATTACTTGCGTCAAAAAGAAGAAGAGCGACAACACCAAGCCGTAGAATATGAGCTGATGATGAAGGAACGGGAGCGATTAGAATCTGCTGTGCAAGAAAAACGCCAGCAAGCTAATCGATTAGACAATAAGAAAAAAGGAGAAAAATCCAAAAACTCTACCGAAAGTGCTGGACGACTTGGGCATGCAAAAATGACTGGCACCAAGCAAAGAAAACTGTATCAGGCAGCTAAGAGTATGGAAAAGCGTTTGGCTGCATTAGAAGATATTCAAGCACCAGAGCATTTGCGTTCTATTCGTTTTCGTCAAAGTTCAGCCCTAGAACTGCACAATAAGTTCCCGATTACGGCAGATGGTCTGAGCTTAAAATTTGGTAGCCGTACTATCTTTGATGACGCTAACTTTATAATACCGCTTGGCGCTAAAGTCGCTATAACTGGATCGAATGGAACAGGGAAAACGTCCTTGTTAAAAATGATATCAGAACGTGCTGATGGATTAACCATATCTCCAAAAGCTGAAATTGGCTACTTTACACAAACAGGATATAAATTTAACACGCATAAATCTGTGCTCTCCTTTATGCAGGAAGAGTGCGAGTACACAGTTGCGGAAATTCGTGCAGTATTGGCTTCAATGGGGATCGGAGCGAATGATATTCAAAAAAACTTATCCGACTTATCGGGAGGTGAAATCATCAAACTGCTTTTATCCAAAATGCTTTTAGGAAAATATAATATTTTGCTTATGGATGAACCAGGAAACTATCTTGACCTAAAAAGTATTGCCGCATTAGAAACAATGATGAAGTCCTATGCAGGAACTATTATCTTCGTATCTCATGACAAGCAATTGGTCGATAATATTGCTGACATTATCTACGAGATCAAAGACCACAAAATCATCAAGACTTTTGAGAGAGATTGTTAATGATAGCCAATCTAATCCGAACATTAATTATTGAACTCTTTAAAGGAAATTAAAAATGACAATTCAAGATATTCAATCACTTGCTGAAGCACACGGCTTGTTGCTTACGGACAAAATGAATTTCAATGAAATGGGCATTGATTTTAAGGTCGTTTTTGCTCTTGATACAAAGGGGCAACAATGGTTGCTGCGTATTCCTCGTCGTGATGGCATGAGGGAACAAATCAAGAAAGAAAAACGCATTTTAGAATTGGTAAAAAAACATCTTTCTGTAGAGGTTCCTGATTGGAGAATTTCATCTACAGAATTAGTGGCTTATCCCATACTTAAAGATAATCCTGTTTTAAATTTGGATGCTGAAACCTATGAAATAATTTGGAATATGGACAAAGATAGCCCGAAATACATAACATCTTTGGCAAAAACCTTATTTGAAATCCATAGTATTCCTGAAAAAGAAGTTCGGGAAAATGATTTGAAAATTATGAAACCTTCAGATTTAAGACCTGAAATAGCAAACAATTTGCAGTTAGTAAAATCTGAAATTGGTATAAGTGAGCAATTGGAAACCCGCTACAGAAAATGGTTGGATAATGATGTTCTATGGGCAGATTTCACCCAATTTATACATGGCGATTTATATGCTGGGCATGTACTAGCTTCAAAGGATGGAGCTGTTTCAGGCGTTATTGATTGGTCAACAGCCCATATAGATGACCCAGCGATTGATTTTGCTGGGCATGTAACTTTGTTTGGAGAAGAAAGCCTCAAAACTCTAATCATCGAGTATGAAAAACTAGGGGGTAAAGTTTGGAATAAACTATATGAACAGACTTTAGAAAGAGCAGCGGCCTCTCCTTTGATGTATGGTTTATTTGCCTTAGAAACTCAAAATGAAAGCCTTATCGTTGGAGCAAAAGCTCAGTTGGGAGTTATATAATTTAAAAATATGATTGCTGAGAACTGCCTTGTTTTGAAACTTGGTTGGCTTTAATTAGTTTTTAGTATTCTTTATAGAAAATGCCTCGATCAAGGGGCATTTCTAACAATCATTTAACATAAAATTTCTTATGCGAAATTACATACCAACTTTAACCACATTGTGGACAGGTTGGATTTTAGAGATAAGAAAAACTTCTAGGGCATTTGCTAAATAAGCCGTATCACGCTCAAAGCCTATTGTAATGATGGATCCAGCATCTTTCAGTCTTGGATCTATCGCAATATATTCAGTTTTATCTTCATTCCATCGGCAATATTTCATTACCCTGGCGCTTAAGCCATTACCACGATAACGGCCAGCACCTCTAGAAGTCCCAACACCGATATAAGTCACTAAATCCCCTTTGACAAACGCATATACACCTTGTTTATCGTAATTAGGAATTTTTCCAAAATTAAAATGTACTGGTGACCATTCAGGAGGCTTTCCTAATAGGTCTACATTCCAGTGATGTTCGAAGAATAATTCTGTATTACGTATTAACTTATTAAGTGTTGGATCTTCCACTACTTATCCCTCAAAATTTATAAATTAAAAAGCTTTCGGTCACGCTCATCTGTTAAATACTTATCCATCTGAGCAATTAATTTAGCTCTGGCTTGTTCATCATCTTCAGTGATCTTTAGCATACAGGATCCAATTAAAATTTTGCGTCTGGTATCATCCTTTCGAGCTTGTTCTTTCTCTTTAGCACGTTCTCTTGCCAGTGCTGCCTGTCTTTGAGCCTTTAACTGCTTTAGCTTTTCTTCCTGTGCTTTGATTTTGCTGTCTAGTGTTTCAGTAACGCTCATTAATCCAATACCATCATCCTGGGAAACCATCCCTAACATAAGCGCACTTGAATATGCATTCAAGGTGCTATATGTATAGTAATGTTTTCCTCGAAGAGCGCACTTATGCAAACTTCGTTTGCAAGTACGATTGGGGTCTCCCCAATACCCCGACAACCGTATCCACGGTTGTACTTCACTACGTGAAAATTTAAAAGCGAAAATAGGCATGGCGATTTACCACTTTTCAGTCAAAACCGTAGCACGATCAGCAGGGCGTTCCGCTACTGCTGCGATTGCCTATCGGGCAGGTGAAAAGATCTATTGTGAACGTGAGGGCCGAGAACATGATTACAGCCGAAAAACAGGTGTGGAATATAAAGAAATTTATTTACCCGAAGGCGCACCAGAACATTTAAAAAACCGGGAAAGACTCTGGAACGAAGTTGAACAACGGGAAACCCGAAAAAACTCGACAGTTGCCCGAGAATTTGAAATCGCTTTTCCAAGTGAATTAAATCAGGAACAACGCCTGGCCATGCTCGAAGAGCTATGCGCCAGTATCGTGGACAGACACCAGGTAGCCGTCGATGCCTGTATTCATGCACCGCATACTGGATCTGGTAGTGATGAACGCAATTATCACGCGCATATCCTGATGAGCACACGCAAACTTACTCAGGAAGGCTTCACCGAGAAAACCCGGGAACTGGATCAGAAACACAGTGGAGAAATCGAACACTGGCGCGAACACTTTGCCGATATCTGCAATATGCACCTGGATCTGGCTGGATACACTGCCCGAGTCGACCAC
Source organism: Acinetobacter sp. YH12045 (assembly GCF_013419925.1). Taxonomy (NCBI): domain Bacteria; kingdom Pseudomonadati; phylum Pseudomonadota; class Gammaproteobacteria; order Moraxellales; family Moraxellaceae; genus Acinetobacter; species Acinetobacter sp. YH12045. The sequence goes on from NZ_VOZE01000025.1 coordinate 3,661, forward strand.
CGCAGCTACAAAGACCAGGAGAATGGTTTAGAAGCCACGCTGCACGAAGGGCCGAAAGTCACCGAACTGCGCCGAAAAGGGATTGAGACCGAAATCAGCCGAAGCAATGACGAAATCAAACAGAGAAATCAGGCTCAGCTGCAATACAGCAAAAATATGGATCTGCTGATTGCTGAAAATGAGATCAAACTCAGCACACTGAAAACAGAACAGCAGATCCAAATCAAAAATAGCGCTAAAACGCCACCAATTGACGAAAAAGCCCTGTTTGAGGAAAAACAGAGGGAAACCCTTGGCAAAGTGCTAAAACGCGAAATCAGCGCAAAAGACGCGAATCTAGACCTGGATTTCATGCAGCGTAATCTCAAACAAGCCGAAATAACCCTGACCAAGCACCACAAACATCAAAATGAGTTCAATCAGCAGCTTGCCCAGGAGATCGTGAAAAGCGGACTCAAGCAAAGTCATGACAAATTGCAAAGCCTGGTCGATCAACACAACGAATTAACTCAGAACAAACCCTTACTGTTTGGAAAAAAAGCCTGGGAAGCCCAACGTGATGCGATTTACCAGGAGCACAAAAAGCTGAAAGGTCAGCATGAACACCAGAAAAAACATGGTGTGAAGGATTTATTGGAAAATGACAAATTCAAAGAACATGCCTGGAAGCAGTACCAACAACAACATCCAGCCAAAGCCAAGCAATACCAGACTCTATACCCATCCTATCAAGTCATTAAAAAATGTGTGGATGAGATCAAAGCAGAACAACAGATGAAACTCAGACAGGAACAACAGCTCAAAGCACAGCAACATGCGCCTAAAATGAAATCTCGTGGCATGAGTCGCTAAACAGAGCGAGTGTCTACGAGCGAACTGAGAAAATTTGCCCATCCCTTTCCCTGATTACAAGCTCCCTATCCATCAATCACCTGCTTTACAGAGCATCCCGAATGGGTGCGAACTTTCCAAATTTGATTCCTAAACCGAGCGTAGCGAGAAAAAAAGCTCATGAGCGAAGCGAATTCCGAGCTGCTTTTGATCTTGCTTTTGCTTTTTCTCAAATTCACGAAAATATGAACCAAAAATTGCCCCGACGAATCGAGCGAAAGCGAGATTCAATAGAGTTTGAGCGAAGCGAAAACCAAGGGCAATTTTTTACTCCCTGGGCTTTTAATTATTTTTAAGCTTTTAAATGCTTTTAATTAAGCTGTAATCCTTTATTCATAATGGTTCTAGAGATATTAAAACGAGGTTTACCTTGCATTAAAACGAGGTTTACCTTGCATTAAAACGAGGTTTACCTTGCATTAAAACGAGGTTTACCTTGCATTAAGCGAGATAATTATATAACCTCGTCTTATTGAATTAAAAATATAATCTTTTCATATGAAAACAGAACTAGTTGTTAAAGATAACGCCTTAATCAATGCCAGTTATAACCTCGATCTAGTTGAACAGAGGTTAATTCTCCTAGCTATTGTTGAAGCAAGGGAATCGGGTAAAGGGATAAATGCTAATGATCCACTAACAGTTCATGCTGAAAGTTATATTAATCAGTTTGGTGTACATCGAAATACGGCTTATCAGGCGTTAAAAGATGCTTGCGATGACTTGTTTGCAAGACAATTCAGTTATCAGAGTCTTAGTGAAAAAGGTAACACTATTAATCACAAATCAAGATGGGTGAGCGAGGTGGCTTATATTGATAATGAAGCTGTCGTTAGACTTATTTTTGCCCCTGCTATTGTGCCTTTAATTACTAGGTTAGAAGAACAATTTACAAAGTATGAAATACAACAAATAAGTAATTTAACAAGTGCTTATGCTGTTCGTTTATATGAAATATTGATTGCATGGCGTAGTACTGGAAAAACGCCTCTCATAACTATGTATGATTTTAGACAAAAAATAGGTGTACTCGAGACTGAATACAAACGAATGTATGATTTTAAAAAATATGTTTTAGACATTGCATTAAAACAAGTAAATGAACATACCGATATTATTGTCAAAGTTGAACAGCATAAAACAGGTAGATCTATTACTGGTTTTTCATTTAGCTTTAAACAGAAAAAATCAGCCACGCATTCAGTCGAATCTAAAAGAGATCCGAATACATTAGACCTCTTTTCAAAAATAACAGATAAACAACGCCATCTATTCGCCAACAAGCTCTCAGAGCTTCCTGAGATGAGTAAATATTCACAAGGCACAGAAAGCTATCAGCAGTTTGCTGTACGTATAGCTGCCATGCTGCAAGATGCAGAGAAATTTAAGGAATTACTTCCTTTACTCAGAAAATTAGGATTTCAATGACATTGTTAATTGAAATTGTTAAGTTAACAGTCAGGTATTAACACAAGTTGAAAACTGGTTTACATAATGAAAAAACTGTCAGTTTCAGAGTTAGCTAAGCTTTATGGATATTCAAGACAAGCCATATATGCACATATAAACAAAGGAAATTTATCTAAAGGATCTGATGGATTAATTGACTTTTCAGAGGCCCTAAGAGTTTTTGGGGAACCACAAAAAAAAGAGGATACAGTCAATCAAAGTCAATCAATTAACAGTCAAAACTTGACAGAAGTTGACTTACTAAAACGTCAAGTTGACATACTGGAAAAACAATTAAATCAGGCAATACAGAGAGAAAATCAATCTTTAGAACGTGAATCGTTTTATCAAGAACAGATTGAAGCTATGCAGCGCTTACTAGAAGCACCAAAAGCCAATATGACTACCTTTACCGATCAGAGCTTTAAACAGGATATAGCAACGGATCCTCGGTCGGAACTAGCAACGAACTATGACGAATTGACTACTCCTCAGCAAGACAATAAGCGTATTCCTATCCCGGAGCATGTTGAACCAGAACAGAAGAAGAGAGGCTTCCTAAGCCGCTTTTTCCTTCCATATGGTTAGCCAAGACTCCAGTTTTTTGAAGAGCCAATTTCAGTGCAAGCACTTGAAATAATGACTCCTCAAAAAACCGGATGATGTTTATTAAAACTGAATAAAACCGTGGAACATCGCTCAATTAGTGATCGTGGAACATGAATAATCAATAAAAAGCCGTTCTGGTGCCCTATACTCCAGAACGGCTTACGTTAATATAATGATATTTAAAGAGAAATATCAAGCATTTCGTATAAGGTGTATTATGTTAATTTTAGAAAATCTTCACTACTATTATTTTAAAATAAGCCTTATATCCAAGCATAAAACAAGGTTGTCTAGACTTCTTTTAACAGTAAAGTTATCATAAAACTGAATTTTATTTTTTAGGTAAGTTTATGCATTCTATCCGCATTCGTTAAGACACAACTATTTGCATAGTGACACTATTTTATAATGGTGGGCTTTTGTTGTGTCTTTAAGAATATATGCGGATATATAAAGTAAAAGTATGCTTAATTTATAAGTATGCTTTTAGTGCATAGTTTCCAGTTATAACTTAATTGACTAGCTATTTGTCCACCCTGTGGATGAATAGCTTTTTTTTTGGGAGGACACTGTGATGCTAGCTTTTGTTTTCACCTAAATCCTGTTTGCTGCATAAAAAATTTCAAGAGCTAAACAGGAGTAAATAAAAATGAGTTTAATTATTAAAGCGAGAAACATACGCTTGGATTATGCTGGGCGTGATGTTTTGGATATTGATGAATTGGAAATTCACTCTTATGACCGTATTGGTCTTGTGGGTGATAACGGAGCAGGAAAGAGTAGTTTACTCAAAGTACTTAATGGCGAAATTGTTTTAGCCGAAGCGACATTACAGCGTTTTGGTGATTTTGCACATATCAGCCAACTGGGCGGAATCGAAATAGAAACGGTCGAAGACCGGGCAATGTTATCTCGCCTTGGTGTTTCCAATGTACAAAACGACACAATGAGTGGCGGAGAGGAAACTCGTGCAAAAATTGCTGCCGCATTTTCCCAACAAGTACATGGCATTCTAGCGGATGAACCAACCAGCCACCTTGATCTCAATGGAATAGATCTACTTATTGGTCAACTTAAAGCATTTGATGGAGCATTACTTGTTATCAGTCATGACCGATATTTTCTTGATATGGTTGTAGACAAGATATGGGAGTTAAAAGACGGTAAAATTACGGAATA
>NZ_VOZE01000026.1:0-7718 GCF_013419925.1 Acinetobacter sp. YH12045
TTAGCTAAAAAATATGGAATTGCTCGTACATCAATTTATGATCGCATGAAGAACGGTTCTATCAGTTATGAAATTGATGCGAAGAATCGAAAAGTGATTGATTTTAGTGAAATGCAACGTGTTTACGGTACGCCTAACAGTCAGGCTGACAGTAAGCCTGATAGTAAGGAAAACGACAACACTACAGTTGAACTGTACAAGCAATTAATTGAAGAGTTACGGCACGATAAATCAGTTGCCGAAGAGCGTGAAAGACGTATGTATAAGGAGATTGAGCAACTCAAAGATAAGATTGACAATCTAACCTTAGCACTTGGTTATACACCTAAAAATATTCAGCCTGACAGTAAGCCTGACAGTACAAATGAACAAGTCCGTACAACTACAGACTTACAAGAAACTGTACAGCCGCCACAAGTTACGCCAATAGAAGATAAGCCTATTCAGCAAACAACTACTGCTGTGCCACAACCTAAAAAACGTGGCTTATTTGGCCGTGTACTGAATGCTGTTTTTGATAATGACTAAGGGAGAGAGATCATGCCGAAACTGAAAGACATTGCCTTGGGAATTATTGTGGCCCCGCTGCTGATCCCGATCATGCTGATTGCATCGTACCAGGATAAAAAGGCACTCAAAAAAGAGCTGGATGGACGCCAAAAAGAAAAAGACCAGGCATTCTGATTATTCAATTGACCTAAACAAAGTCGTGGAACATTGCTCACTTATTGAGCGTGGAACGTGACAAATCATTAAAAAAGCCCATTCGAGGGTAAATGGGCTTTTGAGTAGTATATAAGAGATTGATTTTTAAAGTAATAAAAAAAGCATTTCGTATAATCTGCATTATGTTAAATGAAGTAAAATTCTATAGATTTTAATATCCATAGAAATCTTTTAGTATTTATTTTTAAAATGAAATTTCCCATTATGAGAAAACCAATAATTTTTTCGATCTTATTACTAATTTGTTCCTTTTCATATGCGGATGACAATAAACAATGTGATGGAATTGCATATGCAGCAGACACCTTGATGACTTTTCATCAAATGGGTTCAGACGTAGAAAAAGCTAAAAGTATTTATAGCAACCTCTTCAAAGAGGAAGGTGAAATTTTCAATCAGATAGTAGATGAAGTAAAGAAATCACCTATCTATACCAAAGAGGAAGAAGCAGAAAAAGCTATAGAAGATTTTAAAAATAAATGGAAAAACTATTGTATAGAAAACAATATAAAATGATTCGCAATTAAATTGATGATCTGCATAGTGATTCTAAAAATTTCCTAAAATTAACGTAATACACGTTATACGAAGTCAAAAAATGGGAGCTATAAGCTCCCATTTTTAGTCTTTAATGCGCTTTTTAGCTTCGTCATAAACTATGCTATCAGCTCGTTTCCCGACTGTGATGAGCAAGATAACTACCTGATCATCTTTAACTTGATAGACAAGTCTGACACCAGCTTTTAATAATTTAATTTTATAGCAACCTGCAAGATCGCCTCTCAGCATATTCTTTGGAATATGTGGCTGCTCTATGACTTTGGCTAGTTTCTTCTTAAATTGATCCCGTATAGCAACAGGGAGTTTTTCCCATTCTGCTGTAAAGTCCTTGTGACGTAAAAGCTTATAAGTCATCTAATGTGACTTCCTCAAACATCTCTTTAGGGTCATTAATGCGCTTACGGACAAGAGCTAACAATTCTTCATCTTCTTCTGAAAGCAAAGCTTTTTTGACAGGTAGTTTCCCAGTCGTAGCAACATACTCAAGAATACTAGTAAAGAAATCTGTAGGTGCAATACCTTGTTCTTTAAGGATGGAATAGGATTTTTCTTTAAGGGCTTCATCGACCCTGAAGTTAACAGTAGCCATCATATCTCCCAGTTATTTAATGTACTAGGAGTACTGTAATGCAAATTGCATTACAAGTCGACTTCGTATAACCGCCATTATGTTAAATCGCATATAAAAAAATTTGACATAAATTAAATTTTATACAATTATATTGCACACAATATATTATTTAAAGGTAATTAAAATGAGTAATCTTTATTCTACCCAAGTTAAAGCAATCGGTGGACGTTCAGGGAATATTCGTAGTGAAGATGGTATCTTAGAACTAAAATTAGCTTTGCCAAAAGAATTAGGTGGTCGAGGTGATGCAACGAATCCTGAGCAATTATTTGCAGCTGGCTATGCTGCATGCTTTGGAAATGCCGTGATCCATGTAACTCGTAGCAATAAAGAACATAAAATCCGTGATAACGATGTAGAAGTCCTGAGTACTGTTGGCATGGTTGCTAATGGCAATGGTGGATTTTCCTTAACAGTACACTTAGATGTCACTCTTTCAGGTATTTCACAAGCTGATGCAGAGAAGATCGTGGAACAAACGCATCAAGTATGTCCTTATTCCAACGCTATTCGAGGTAATATACAGGTATCGACCACTGTCTATACCAAATAAAAAGCTATGTCCAAGAATCAGCTTTGCCTAGATGAGCAACTATGTTTTCCTATTTATGCTGCATCTAATTTAATCGTAAAAGCTTATCGCCCTTTTCTTACACCTCTCGGACTCACTTATCCTCAATATTTAGTGATGTTGGTTTTATGGGAAAAAGAATGTGTAAGTGTGGGTGATCTTGGACAAATTTTACACCTGGATAGTGGGACACTAACGCCCTTACTAAAAAGAATGGAAAAGTCTGAACTTATTAATCGATCACGTGATCCTAATGATGAAAGAAGAGTCCTTATTTCATTAAAAGAAAAGGGTCGAGAGCTACGAGCTGCCGCAGAAATGATTCCTAAAGAGCTGACTCAAAGTATTCAACTTGAAAATTTAAATAAACTAAAAGAAGAATTAAAGTCATTGGTTAAAGTGTTATCAGAGAAAATTTAAGAAATCTTATTATCTGGTGATATGAGTCACTATGATTCTGAAAATTAATTAATTTTTCTAAAATTAACATAATACACGTTATACGAAGTTTTAAAAGAGAGTATATGATGCTGATTTTTATTTATTTTTTAAATTTTAAAGCCTAAACCAGTGTCTAGGCTTTTTCATTTTGTATAACAGCTATTATGTTAAATAGGGTACTTGCATACTTCATTCCTCTTTAATTTCTACTGTATAGAATGAGCGTGTGAAAGGCACTGTGCTGTAGTTTCATCAAGGTTTTTTTCGATCTCGTTCCAACTATCGAGATATTCTTGAAATTTCTCATTCATAAAGTTTGAATGTAATGCTACCTGCATATAGTAGCCATCAATAACCAGGGCTATAAAATTTAGGTTGCTTTCAACAATGGCATATCCACCATTTTGCATTTGCAGAAAAGAGCGAGAAGCATAATCTAAATACTTGGCTTCTATTGGGGTCTTAGCAATCATTGCTGGAGAATATGCGGCAAAGATATTTTCACTCTTTACATTGTTCATAGGTAGCCAATAGAGATATCCATCTGTTTGCTTTAGGCTCTCACATAGCAGCTCATATAAGGCTTGATTACATTTTTCTTTATATCTATTTGAAAAATCTAATAAATTTAATTTTTTATTTTTAGAAATTATTGAAGGATCAATATAATTCTTATGATTAATCCATAAAGTAAATATATTAGAAATATCGGTATATTCCTTATTACTCAATTTTCCATAATAGGGCTTTAAGGGATCATTATCCTCAATCCAAGGTTCAGTTTTCATATTCATAGAACCATTCTCTAGTGTATTTAGACATTCATTTTAAAGTAAAGAAAAAACTAAAATATGTTATTAATTTTTATATGTTTTTTAAAACTTAAAGACCAGACTTCGGTCTAGTTTTTTTCATTTCTTATAACAGCCATTATTTTAAATGAGGCTTATATCCAGCATATAATTTTAAGGTTCCCAGAATTTATCCCCCTGAGTTTCATAAAATTTATTAATGAATTCTTCAAAAGTATTAGCAACAACGTACCAATCTTGTCTTTGATCTATAGGTAAGACAACAAAAATAGAGCCGTAATCATTACTATTAGGATCACATCGAACCAACAATAAGTCTGAATCTCCATAGAACTCTCCAATAATTAAGTCACTTTGAAGAGCGTCATTATTACGATTAATTTTATAAATTTTTGAAGCAAAAGTTACCTCCTCAATAGAATATAATTTTAAGCCCCATTGTCCGTATTCTTGATCTTTAAATAGATCTGCACCATTAGATACTGTATAAAAATCCTCTAATACTTTTGGTAAAAGTACTTGGGGTATTTGTGGGTAAATTTTGCTTTTTGGATTTAATGAACACTGTAAAGGAAAGGGACATTCCATACCTCTATGAATAGCTTTCTTAGGCTCAATCTCCCATTCATTATGTATTTTTTCTATAATTTCATGAACACTATTCATTTATTAAACTCTTAAAAATCCTTAACTTTTACTAAAATTAACATAATACGAGTTATACAAACCGTGAGCCATTTTCCTACGCTTTTTGCTTCGTGTAACAGCCCTTATGTTAAGTATTTGAAGATATTAAGTCATTGTTTCCACAAATGAATACTGCTTGAGAGCAGTCATCTAAGCTATCCATTAAAATTTCATTCATTCTTTTTTTATGAAAACTAAGAGTGGCATTACTTCCAAATTCACTTTCTAAATCAGATGATAAAATTATAGTGCACTCATCATCCCTTAGCTGATTCCATAAGTTTTGAACTAATTGAACTAATGCGAATCCGATGTTGATTATTTCATTCATTTCATACTGTTGATTATCCACGTAATCCTCGATATGAATCTTATTACTGGAGGCTTCAAACCCTGTTAGATCTCCGTAAACATCAGCTATGGCTTCGTAATTCACCTGCTCTAACCTATCTTTGTAAAAATTAAAGACAATAGCATCCGAATCCTCATAAAAGCCTTCTAGTATCATAAGTTCTAAAATTGAGGGAAGCTGGACATCATATCTGGATAGAAAGAATGCATCCATTTGGGAACTTTGAAGTATCACTTTTACACCTGGAATATTTTTACTGTTATTGAAATTAGATTTTTAGTATTTCTAAAATTAACATAATACACGTTATACGAAAGGCCCTATTTACGGGCCTTTTAATCATCTGATTAACATAAAATCTCTTATACGAAGTGCGGCTGGCTAACGCCACTATACAAGGCATCAGACCATACACTTTTTTTAGAAACCGCTGCTGCTGAGGATCTGAAGTGTTCTATGGCCCAGGAAAGAGATTGCGACACATAAGCTGTCATTGAACAGACCAGGGGGGACGGCTGGCTAACGCCACTATATAAGGCTCAAACCTATACACCTTTTTTTTAAATTACACCTTTTTTGATGATCTTTTGGCGTATCAATTTTGGCTATGCCAGAAACTCCGTAGGACAAGATTCCACGTTGAGCTTGAAAAGCGAATAAGGGGAGTAATGGTGGGCCGATCATGCTTGCATGTTGGTCAACATTACACATCTTGCCAATATCACTGAAAGTTCAATTGCACATAAACGCATATAATTGCACATCAAAATGAATAAAAACCATTTAAAAGCTTATAGTTGCAGATAATTTCATATAAAATCGTATAAAAGCTCTTAATTGCATATAGTTGCACATAATTGCATAAATTAAAGAAAGAGGAAGTCATTATGGTCACCAGACATGGCGCTAAGAAATTCATCATCTCTGTATTACCAGAAATAGAAAAACGGCTAGAAGCTGGTTATACAATTAAGGAAATCCACGCTGATTTACCTGAGCTAGCGAACAATATTTCTTACAGTTCAGTTTTACGAAATTTGAGTAAAATGGGAATCAGTGAAAAAAAGCCACATTCAAATAAAATAGAAAAATCAGTGAACTTGGATACTGCTTCTAGTTCTAGCCAAAAAATAACGAATGCTCAAAGAAATCTTGAAAAGCTACAGAAGCGACCTGAGAAATTTAAATTTGATCATGGAACAAATGATAAGGAATTAATCTAAGTCCTCTTTAAATATAGCTCTAAATGCTGCCTGTTTGCGATTTAAGCTCAAATTCACACTGGGAGGTACAGAACGAGTGTCTACGAGTGAAATCGCTGAAATTCGCGCTTAGACCCTCTGAAAAACAGCTTTTTAGGCTTTGAAGCCTAAATAAGCGTAAATCACATGCAGAAAATTGAGTCTAGATAGAGCGTAGCGAGTAAAAAAGCTCTATGAGCGAAGCGAATTCATCGTGCTTTTGCTTTTTATTGAAGTCACAACGAGATGAGCCAAAAAATTGCCCCGACGAATCGAGCGAAAGCGAGATTCAATAGAGTTTGAGCGTAGCGAAAACCAAGGGCAATTTTTCATTCCCTGTGCTTTTAATTATTTTAATACTTTTAAATGCTTTTAGACATTAAAAAAATATTTAAAATTAATATCTTAAATTGTTATAAAGATAGGTTTAAGGGGTTATAAAGATAGGTTTAAGGGGTTATAAAGATAGGTTTAAGGGGTTATAAAGATAGGTTTAAGGGGTATTTGAATAGCTAGATTATTGACTATTTAAATTAGGCGGTATATAACCTAGTTAGATTAATAAGTAACCTTGGAATTATGACAAATACCAATAAGTTAGTTGTAAAGGATAATGCTCTTATTGATGCCTCTTTCAATTTATCCCTAATAGAGCAACGGATTATGCTTCTAGCAATAGTTGAAGCTAGAGAATCAAACAATCTTTCCCCAGATACCCCTATAGAAGTATCTGTGAGCGACTATATCCATCAATTTAAAGTGGATAGCAATAATGCTTATGCCCTACTTAAAGATGCTTCTAAAACGTTAAAGCGAAGAGAGTTTAGCTATTTAGATAGGTATAAGGGCATAGAAGCACTTTCAACGGCTAATTGGGTTAATAAAGTGACCTATGTTGATAAGAGCGGTTTGATTGTTTTATATCTTAGTCATGAAGTAATTAGCTTAATTAGTAAATTAAGTGAACAATTCACAAAATACTATATTGAGCAAGTTTCTGACTTTAAAAGTAAATATAGTATTCGATTATATGAACTTATTATTAAGTGGTTAAGCGTTGCTAAGACTGAAAAATACAGTATCAATGATTTAAGATCAAAGCTTGGACTTGGTGTCGAAGAGTATTCAACTATGTCCAATTTCAAGTCTAATGTATTAGACAAAGCAATTAGTGAAATCAACAAACATACTGATATAACTGTAGATTATCAGCAATTTAAGAAAGGAAGAGTGATTACTGATATCCAGTTCTCTATTAAGTCTAAAGCTCGACCATCTAAACAAACTAACACTATCAAGCAATCTTTTTATCAAATGAATGATGCACAAATTAACTTATTTGGAAATCAGTTATCTCGTCTACATGAACTGTCTCATTTAGCAAATCAAGGTGAAAGCTATGAAGAATTAGCGATTAAAATTAAAGATATGCTCAGAGATCCAACACAGCAAAAACAACTTCTTCCACATCTTAAAAATCTAGGTTTTAAGGCTTAAGTACATTACAGTTCATGTAATGAGGGACTAAAACATAATTAAAGAACTATGCCTAAATTTACTGTTGCAGAATTAGCTAAAAAATATGGAATTGCTCGTACATCAATTTATGATCGCATGAAGAACGGTTCTATCAGTTATGAAATTGATGCGAAGAATCGAAAAGTGATTGATTTTAGTGAAATGCAACGTGTTTACG
>NZ_VOZE01000027.1:0-7422 GCF_013419925.1 Acinetobacter sp. YH12045
TTGATTTTTGCAACTTTGAAAAAGTTGCTGACCATGCTAAAGCGAGGTCATGGGGTACAGGGGTTTCCCCTGTCGCAACGTCCACTTTTGAATGAAATGATAAAAGTGGGTAAGTGCGCCCTTCATTTCATTCCGGGAAAACTCCGCTTCGCTACGTTTGATATTGCTCGCTTTGTTTTTTGACTCTATGATGATGTTTGATTATTGATCATCACGGTTTAATACTATGTCAGATATTCAAGAAAAGAAAGATGCAGTTTTAAAGAAGCTCACTAAAGCACAGCAGAAGAAGTTATCTCTACAAGAGCAAATTGAGTATTTGAAAAAAGAACAAGAGCAGATCTTAGAACAGGCAAAACAGAAACAGAATGAGCTTAAACTTAAGCAGCAAAAACTTTTAAGTGAAGCCAAAGCTCAAGAACGGAAAAATGAAACTAGACGGAAAATTTTGCTTGGCGCTTGGGTTTTGAATAAATTTAAGAATGATGAATCTTTTAAACATCAATGGGCTGATTTTGAGCAGTTTTTAAGTGCGGAAAGTAAGACAGAAGAAAATAGACAGAAAGATAAAGAGCTTTTTAATGATCTTTTTAAGGGATAAGTTCTAAATTTCATATAAGAGATTTTATGTTAAATAAAGGTTAACTACTATGAAATGCTAATGTTTGTATTACAGGAGAGGTAGCTCAATTTGTTTGAACAACTAAAAGCTTATTTAAAGTTGAAATTGGCGTAAAATATATAAAACACTCACTTTGTTGAACTGGTATTTTAAGAATGCGAGATGGTATTTACTTCCTTGAATTTCAAGATAATTTTAATGATTTTGGTAATGGAGTTTTTGTAGTACAAAATAATATAATAAATGGTGGAAACTATGCATTTTCCTTTCAAGGTGAAATCATTAATCAAAAATCGAAAGTTATTATAAAACAACATGATAATAGTATAGAAAAAGCTATAAATGAAACTTTAAATGTATCTATTAAAAAGACGAATTATGATTATGAATTATTAGGGAGTATTACTAATAGACCTAATTTAGTCGTTTATATAAAAGCAAAATTTATAGGTGACTTATTTCTAAAATTAACATAATACACGTTATGCGAAGTCAAAAATGGGAGCTCTAAGCTCCCATTTTTAGTCTTTAATGCGCTTTTTCGCTTCGTCATAAACTATGCTGTCAGCTCGTTTCCCAACCGTAATGAGCAAGATAACTACCTGATCATCTTTAACTTGATAAACTAGTCGGACTCCAGCCTTTAATAATTTAATTTTGTAGCAACCTGCAAGATCACCTCTAAGCATATTCTTTGGAATATGTGGCTGCTCTATGACCTTGGCAAGTTTTTTCTTAAATTGATCTCTTATAGCACTAGGAAGCTTTTCCCATTCAGCTGTGAAGTCCTTATGACGTAAAAGCTTATAAGTCATCTAAAGTAATTTCCTCAAACATTTCTTTAGGATCATTAATACGTTTACGAACAATCGCTAATAGCTCGGTATCCTCTTCTGAGAGTAAGGCTTTTTGTACAGGGAGTTTCCCAGTCGCTGCAATGTATTCAAGGACATTTGTAAAAAACTCAGTAGGTGCAATACCTTGTTCTCTTAGAACTGAATAAGATTTTTCTTTAAGGGCTTCATCGACCCTGAAGTTAACAGTAGCCATTATTTTTCCCATTTATTGAATGCATAGGAATATTGTAATGCAAGTTGCATTACGTGGCTAGTTCGTATAATCCGTATTATGTTAATTTCAGAGAAACTATTACAAATAGAATATTACTTTTATATTCTCAAATGAGCCGCTATCTTTCTTAAAAAATACTATAAATAACTGTTATTACTGATTATTATTTTTTAAATCAGGGCGAATTTTATAAATATTATTTTGGAGTTCAAAAATATGACTGAGAGCTTTTCCTATCAGTAAGATATTTTCTCTATTTTCTAGTGATGGATCTGATTGAATCTTACTAGGAATACTGTCTAATAATATTGCAGCTTGATACAAATCATCATTTATTTTTTTTAATTGATCCATTTTTCTCTTCTATATATGTTGGTAAGGATCCCAATCATATTACATTGAGATCCTGATTTATTAGGCCGTGGTATATCTTGTTGTAGCTTCTCTAGTTTCTGAACTAAAAAGGTTTAATAATCTATCCGATGATGGTACAGGAAGATTTGGTGGATTCCAATCACCTGTAGTGATGCATGTATTTAAAGAGTTTCCACACTCTGACATTCCACCGCTACCAGCAGACCCATAGACATCAATACAGTCTGCATAATATTCTGCACACATCACAATTCTTTCGTTAAATAATATGAAGGCGTTGTAGGATCATATGCAAGAGCAAGACTACTAGTTATTATTGTACTAATTAGAACTATTTTTTTTAAGAACATAAGAAAATTGCAAAAGTGCATATTCTAAAAGCGGACATTTTTACTTTGGAGAAACCGGACATTTCTACTTTGGGCTTACATCTAAGTTTCGTATAACCGCCATTATGTTAAATCGATGATAAAAGGCTCGACTCATAGAATTATTCATTTAGAAGTTATAGGGTATTCATCATGAATCTGCAAAACAAAGTCATTAAAATCAATTAATTGATATATCATTCTCTGCTTGTAGAATAAAATATTTACTTCTATATATTCAGCTTTATAACATTTTGTTCTATCCATTTTTTTTATAAAATTTGGAAATTGCTTCTTAAATGGAAAATAGGGTCTAACTAAGTTCTGGCTCTTTAAACCATCAACTAAAAAATAATAACTATCTATCGAGATATATGCTCCTGTAGATTTTCTTGAATGGGGCTTATAACCTAGATAACACATTTCTCCAACTTTAAAGTTTCCCTGTTCATATTGTTTATCTACCATTTTTGATACAAAGATAGAAAATAAAATTTTAAAAATTAAAAATAAAAAAAATAATAAAAGTGCTCCAATTAAAAGTACTCTTCTATGATAAAGATCCATCTGCATTCCTTTTAAAATTTTATTTTTAATATTTCTAAAATTAACATAATACCAATTATACGAAATGCGTTATAATTATCCTTATAATTCAACGCTGTAGTTTATAGTTGATAGCCCGAGTTTCCATGACCGGGCTTTTTTTATGATTTTTCACGTTCCACGCCTACTATTTAATCAATGTTTCACACTTTTGATTAGCTCAATTGAATAATCAGGATGCCTGGTCTTTTTCTTTTTGGCGTTTATCCAGCTCTTTTTTCAGCTCCTTTTTATCCTGGTACGATGCGATCAGCATGATCGGGATCAACAGTGGGGCCACAATAATGCCTAGGGCAATGTCTTTCAGTTTCGGCATGATCTTTCTCCCTTAGTCATTATCAAAAACAGCATTCAGTACACGGCCAAATAAGCCACGTTTTTTCTTTGTCTCATAATGCGTATTTGGTACGTGTTTTGGTGTTTCATTAGGGCGTGTCACCAATGTCTCATGGGATGTTTTAATTTCACTATCTCTATTATTATCAATAGTTTCACTTATTCCATTATTGTTGTCGCATGGTGCATCATTGGAATGTGTCACTGGTGTATCATGAGACATTTTTTCTTCAGACTCTTTATGCCCTAATAGCAATTGAAAGCGGTCTATTTGATCTAAATAGCGTTTCTCACGATCTTTGTATGACTCAATTTCCTTTTTCATAAAATCAACAAGCTGACGTAAATCAGCATCATCTTTAGACTGATCCACTTCTTGTTTTTGTTCATGCTTTTTGATCGGCTCTCCAAAGCATCGGATGACTTCTGCAATATCAAAAAGACCATCAGCGCTTCGAGATATACGCCCTTCTTTTATGGCCCTATATAGCGTAGAACGACTGACGTTAAAGCGGTTAGATACTTCACTTAGTGATAATTTAGCCATTTACTAAATCCTTTTATTTAATGGCATATATCCCACTTTTTTTAGGTATGGATATAGTTCTTTGATTTTTTCAGGATCGTGAAGCATCTCAGCAATACGAATAGCAAATTGTGGATAGCTTTCAGTTCCCTGGGAATACCGACCCATTTCCGGTAGCTCTGAAAGTTTATTGGCAAACATGTGGCGTTGTGCATCGGTCATTTGGGTAAAGAGATCTACCGTGTTTGGATCTCTTTCTGAAGGTATCGAATCAATTTTTTTATGCTTAAAAGTGAATGATAAGCCTGAGATAGATCTTCCTGTTTTGTACTGTTCGTATTTTACATGTATATCAGTCAGCTCATTGATTTGCTTTATGGCTGGTTCTAAAACACGACTTTTAAAATTAACCATTTTTTGATATTCATTCATCTCAAGTCCTAATTTTTCTCTGAACTCAGATAAAGAAATAACAGGTGTTTTTCCTACGTCTCTCCAAGCAATTAGAAACTCATATAGACGAATAGCATATTTGCTAGTTAGTTGCGCAACCTGTTTAAGTTGATAGCTCGTAAAGTGCTTTTCCAATCTTGTAATAAGAGGAACAACATCTGGTGCAAAGGTAACTTCTAATGTAGCAAGGTCATCAACATATGCAATTCGGCTAACCCAGCGGGATTTGACTACAATTTCTTTGTTTGTATCTTTATGAATTTCCTTAAAAGAGAACTTTCTTTCAAAAAGATTATTAACTGCATTTTTTAGAGCGTTATACGCAGCTTCTTTGGTGACATCAAAGCGAGAAGCATAATCAGAAGCATGGATTTCTAATTTACTGTCGGATGAGATCCCTTGGCCTGTTTCTCTTGCTCTTATTATTGATAAAAGGATAAGCCGTTGCTCGGTTACTTCGAGATTATAACTGGCATTAATTAAGGCATTATCTTTTACTACTAAGTCATTTTTCATAAGACTGCATAGGTTATAAGTGTTATTAAGACTACATTAGCATTCGATGTAATCAAATGCAAAGAAATTGTAGTCTTATGACAAAGAAATTGTAGTCTTATGACAAAGAAATTGTAGTCTTATGACAAAGAAATTGTAGTCTTATCCACCTTGAAAGCCTTGCAAACAAAGGTTTTCAGAGAGTCTAAAAGCATTTAAAAACTTTAAAATAATTAAAAGCCCAGGCAAGGAAAAATTGCCCTTGGTTTTCGCTGCGCTCAAACTCTATTGAATCTCGCTTTCGCTCGATTCGTTGGGGCAATTTTTTGGCTCATTGGGTTGTGACTTTAAAAAAAAGCAAAAGCAGCTCGGAATTCGCTTCGCTCATGAGCTTTTTACTCGCTTCGCTCGACATAAAGCCATCGTAATCAGTTCGCACCCATTCGGGATGCTCTGATTCTGAGTTCTTGATACACAGGGGAGCCTGTAATCAGGGAAAAACAGGTGAAAAAATTTAGATCCCTGTAGTTCGCTCGTAGACACTCGCTAAATGCTCTCATTTGCGATTTAAGAGTTTTTTCTTAACTCAACTATAAATCTACTGTGGTTTAGCAAAACATCGCTAAAAACCCTATTTTTTTGCGTTTAAACAGCATTCACCAAGGTCGGTAATCGTTTTTATTTTCATTTTCTGGTTTTTTAGGCTCATTTTTTTGCTGTTTTTCCAATTCTTGCCGTCTTAGAAATGCCAAATGTTCTCGTTCGCGTCTATCTTGTTCATAGCGTTGTTCTCTTTGCTCTCGTTCTTTACGTAATTGCTCTCTAAATTCACTTTCTCTGCGATCATTTTCAATTTTTCGTTGGCGATCCACTTCCGCTTGGCGTACTTGCTGCATTCTTTCTTGTTCAATTTTGAGATCATCTGCCCGTTTTTCGACAAGGATAGGTTTCATATCATCATTAAAATCATGCAGGGTATCGAAAGAGTGAACGTACTCTCGTTTTAGCTTTTGCCAGAAAGTGGGTTTTATCGTTGGTCGTTCAATCCCATTATTTTGCAGTATCTCTGAGCATTGGCCTAAGCGTTTGACGACATTCTCAATATCGTATTCTTTAGCAAGTTGTTCGACCTCGGTTGCGTATTCTCTCCAGTTCTCATTTTTTGCCTGTTCTACTGATTTTTCAGTCGCATAAAAATCAGGTTTTTTTATATCTCTGTAAGTATGATGGTAAGAGTCATAAAACAAATTATCGTTACGTAGGTAAAAATCGCTTTTGTTTTCTGCTAACCATCGTTTTGTCTTGGTGAGATTTGATTCAATCTGTTTTTGATTATTAGCAGCATTGCTTTGAATGGTGTAAAACTGACTAGCAAATTCTGCATAAATATCCTGGCAACGAATGAAGTCATCATATGCGTTGTCAATCTGTTGAACCTGTTGTTCTTGCAGGCGTTCTTCTTCTAGGTTGAGATGTTCTAATTCTGCTAAAAGCTCTTTTTCTTCTGCTTCGGTTAACTGAAGTTCGTTCTCTAGTTGGGTAATCTGATCTTCTAATCGACTTGGAACAATAATTTCTTGATCAAGGCCCTTGATGATCTGTTGGTATTCTCGTGCAGCATCTAAATTTTTGGCTTTGATGGCTTCATTTTCAAGTGCAATTCTTGGTAGCACAATTTCAGTGTTACGTTCGTCAAGCGGTCTTTTTTGTTCCTCATCATATTGTCTGCGAAGTGCTGTAGCTTCATGCCCTTCATGATGGGTGGGTTCAAGAAAGTCTAAGCCCTGATCCTTGTAACTCCGGTGGTCGATGCGTTCATCTAGTCCAGCATTTTCCAATACTGTGTTTACAACATTGGCAAAAGTTGCTCGGCTGTCCTTCAGGATCTCGGGACCATGGTCGTTGAAGATTCTTTGTTTCTTTCCTAATTCGCCTTTTTCATTGATGAGTCTGGTCGTGAACATGATGTGTACGTGATAGTTTTTATTATTGGTTTCATCGTTATGTTCATGTGGTGCATGGATGCAGGCATCGACAATAACATTGTGCTTGTTCACAAAGTCTCGGCAAAAGTCATCAACGATTTTTATGCGTTCTGCATCTGTTAATTCATGTGGTAAAGCACAGATATATTCTTTGGCGAGTCGTGCATTGGCTTTCATTGAGCCATTGGCATTGAATTCTTTTTTTTCTACTGTATTCCAAAGTGTTTGACGGTCTAAAAGTTTTGTATTGGTATGTTCTGGTGCATAAATATTTTTGTATTCAAGTCCCTTTTTTTTAGTGTAGTCCTGAGTCTTTCCAAAAGTCAGATCCTCTAATTTTTCACAGGCACGATAAGCAGCACAAGCAACGGCTGAACGTCCGTCACTTCGTGAGATGTTGCTTTCATTCAAATGAAAAATTGCCACTTTAAAAACCTAAATTTCTGCATACCGTGGTTTTGATTTTTGCAACTTTGAAAAAGTTGCTGACCATGCTAAAGCGAGGTCATGGGGTACAGGGGTTTCCCCTGTCGCAACGTCCACTTTTGAATGAAATGATAAAAGTGGGTAAGTGCGCCCTTCATT
>NZ_VOZE01000028.1:0-5715 GCF_013419925.1 Acinetobacter sp. YH12045
TTTTCGTTGCTGTTCCTTTTGCTTGGTACGTTCTCTTGCTTCGATAGCTTGTTTCTGTGCTTTTAACTGTTTCAGTTTCTCTAACTGGGCTTCAATTTTCTTTTCGATATTTTCAGCAGATTTAGTCATAACGGTTAATTTCGGAATATAGAAAACCACTCAAGCATAAGACCCTATGAATTGAAATTCAAGCGGGTAATATGCTATCGTGTTTTTCATGAAATGCGCACTTACGACTTGGATTTCATCCAAGTCAAAGTTTGCGTAAGGGGAATCCCCTTAACCCCAAAAAATTGCTACGCAATTTAAAAAAGCAAAAGGTAAATAAAAATGTATCGGTATAATTTTAGAGAAACTCACCTTTACCTTTGTCCAAATTGCGGACACGAATGCACTTATAAGATGCCTGAACAGATGGCACAACATGCAGAAGAAAGAGAAGTTCAGAACCTAAAAAGAGAATGTGAAAAATGCGGTTATTACGTCCCTGCTAGTCGGAAGTGTTAAGCGATGGCGATTTATCATTGCTCGACCAAAACAGTTAATCGAAGTTCAGGCAGAACTGCTGTTGCATCTATGGCTTATCGTGCAGGTGAAAAGCTCAAAGATGAACGCACAGGGCTGACCCATGACTTTACAAGAAAAGATGGTGTCGCCCATTCAGAAATTATCTCGAATCTCGATATTGAAATTGACCGTAATGACCTTTGGAACTTGGCAGAACAGTCCGAAAACCGCAAAGATGCCCGAACCGCTAGAGAATGGGTAATCGCCCTACCCGATGAATTAGACGCTGATCAACGTAAGGACTTGGCAAAAGACTTTGCCAGGTCCTTAGTTGATCGCTATGACGTAATCGCAGATTTAGCCATCCATGAACCGAGTAAAGGCGGTAATGATAAAAACCATCACGCCCATATCATGCTCACAACCCGAAAAGCCGAATTGAATGCAGACAATAAACTCACTCTGACCACCAAAACCGATATTGAACTCAGTAACGCCAAACGAAAAAGCCTTGGTATGGGGACAACCCAAGACGAAATTAAACAGATTCGGGAAACGTGGGCAAATTTAGCCAATCACGCATTAGAACGAGCAGGCTTTCAGGAAAAAATAGACCACCGCAGCTATGCCGATCAGAATAACGGACTACAAGCCACCATCCATGAAGGCACTAAAGTCACCCAATTACGCAGACAAGGCATAGACACTGAAATCAGCCGTTTTAATGACAATGTGAAACAGCAGAACGCCCAACAGCTTGACCAACAGAAACAGCAGAAAGAGAGCGTTTTACAGCGTGGTTTAAACCGTGTCGATCAAGGTTTTGATCAATGGCAGAAGAACCAAGAAACCAAACGTCTAGAACTGGAACGCCAAGCGGAAATGAAACGACAGCAAGAATTAGATAAACAACGAGCCGAGCAAGCACTCCGCAAGGCATCTCAAAAACTAAGTAGAGGCGGAATGTCATTATGAGCAATCAAAATGATTTAGATGACCAGTTATATATTTTATTGGCATCCATGAAGGAATATCGAGAAGCCATAGCAGACGATAAGAAGCGATTAGAGCAGTTTTACAACCAAGTCGCTAGTGGAGTGCTAGACAAGGCTGAAAAATCGCTAGAAAACGCAAATAAAAAGCATACAGGTGCATTAAACAACAGTATTCAGGCATTAAACGAAGCTACAAACAGGCTCAACTTAAAACTTATCCTTATTTTTGCCAGCACGTTTGTGGCTGTGATGATGGTATTCATTTTGGCTATCTTCTTATACATACCAAGCAAAGACGAAATTGATGAACGTAGAGCAGATCTGGCTGTACTAAAAAAATATCCGCTACAAATTCGAGAAAGTGATGGTGAAACATTGGTGAGAATAATGAGGAAAAATTGCTACTCGTTTGAACCGAGTAGTGTCAAAGAAAAAACCTATGACTGGTGTCAGATCGACCCTAAAAAATACTAGTTGATCGGTACTTTGCTTGGTTTTTCTCATTACGAATCAAATTACAGCAAGCGCAAAGTTGCCCGACTTTGAAACATGGCTAAAGCCATATTTCAAAGCATCGAGCGATAGTCATCCAAAAATTTCGGAATGGCTATCCAACTGATGCAGTTCTAAAATATCGTCACCAACAAGCCTATAAATCAAGACTAAGTCAGGCTTCACATGACAATCACGACAATTCTTAAACTCTGCACCACCCTTCAAGGGATGATCTAAATATTTTTCAGGCAAAGGATTATTTGCGACTAAACAATCTAATACTTCTGCCCATTCAGCCGTAACCAGTTCTAAATAACGTCTTTTAATATCACGTTTAAAAGAACTGGTTACGATAATCTTACGTTTAGCCATGTGCTTCTTCCGACATAGCTTTAATCGCTTCTTCTTCCGACATAGCTTTAATCGCTTCTTCTACCGTTTCGTACTCGGTGTACTCGCCATTTTCAATCTCTTTTAAAGATTGAAGTAACTTAGCTGCTGCTTTAGGAGTTAAAGCAGTTTCTCGCGCATAGTCAAAAGATAAAGGGATCGCCTTAGTTTTAACGATTTGATTCAAGAACAGTTTGAATGCTTGGGGCATAGTCAAACCGTAGTCTTCTAAAATAGGCGTGACTTGTTCTTTTAACTCTGCTTCTAAGCGCATATTGAAATTGACTGCGGACATGATTTCCTCACTCAAAAAACATTAAAGTAAAGATAATATAAGGCATATTCTTTACTTTTTCATTACTTTTGATGTAATAAATGGTTTCTAACAAATGAATTTCGTATAACCACCATTATGTTAAATGTATAACTTTATAAAGTGTTAATTTTAAAGTCTTCCAATGTTTTGCCTTTTTCTTCTAATAAATTATGAACAAACTCAGGCTCTAATTTCAGCATCAGTTCAATAGCATCATGGATTTTCCAAAATTGTAATTCAGGATGATCTATTATTTGGATTAAATGGTTTTTAATTAAAGGAATATATTCATCGTATTTTTCATCATCAATTAACCAAAATAAGCGACTAATATCAAATGGTTCTGTATTAGATATTTCTATAATCTTTTGTATAGGATGAAATATTTTTATTCTAGCCTGTTCACCAAATCCTAGATCAGCTTGGAATGCCCAATAACGAACAAAAGCTCTAAGTACATGCTGAAGTGTATCATCATAACCATGTAAACGATGATCTATATAACCAACTAATTTATTTTCATTTAATAAATTTACTAATGCATCAAAACCAGAGGATTGTCCCCAATTAGTCAGAAGTTTTGCTGCCTCAAATACAATATTTTCATCAGAAGAATTTAATAAATTTATGACTTGTTCTATACGATCTTCAGGAATATCTTCTGGATCTAAATCTGTTGCATCACATGCGTAATCTGCATGAGTAGGAACGTCATGCAGTAATACAGAAATTTCTTTATTCATTAAGCCACTCATTAATAATTATCTTAAGATTTTCTAAAATTAACATAATACACCTTATACGAAATGCGTTATAATTATCTATAGAAATCAATGCTGTAGTTTCTAGTTTATAGCCCAGTCTCCCATGACTGGGCTTTTTTTATGACTTTTCACGTTCCACGACTATTATTTAAGCAATGTTTCACAACTTTGATTAGCTCCAGTAAATAATTAAAACCTAGATAATAAGAACCTAGCGAGTGTCTACGAGCGATTGAGCATCATCAAAATTTCGCCCTTGCCTTTTCTCTGATTACAAGCTCCCTTTCGATTTTAAAAGGTAGGTACAGAGCATCCCGAATGGGTGCGAACTTTGGAGCTTTTGCTTTTCAAAAAGTATGAGCGAAGCGAATACATTACCAATGCTTTTGCTTTTAGATTTCACAAACATGATTAACTAAAAACTGCCCCACGAAGCGAGGAACGAGCTTCAATAGAGTACGAGCTTTAGCGAGTACCTAGGGCAGTTTGCACTCCCCTCTCGAAAGGCTTTTAATTATTTTTAAAGCTTTTAATGCTTTTAGACAGGTTGAAACCCTTGTGTAGTAAGTGTTACAGACTATATAAACGGACATTTGCTCTTGTATAAACGGACATTTGCTCTTGTATAAACGGACATTTGCTCTTGTATAAACGGACATTTACTCTTAATTAAAGGACGTTATAAATATTGACCTTAAAAAGATATTAGATTACATTGTCCTTTAATTAGATAATAATAAGTTCTTCTTATGAAAAATAGTTTAGTCGTGAAAGATAATGCTCTAATAAATGCCAGTTACAACCTAGAGCTAACGGAACAACGTTTGATCATGCTAGCTATCATTAATGCTAGAGAATCGGGACAAGGAATCACTGCGGATAGTAAACTGGAAATACATGCTAGTGACTACGCCAAGCTATTCAATGTATCTGCCGATGCGTCATATAAAGCTTTGAGAGAAGCTGTAAATAATCTGTTTAATCGTCAATTTAGTTATACAGCCGAATATAAAAAAACAGGCAAAGTCGGCATTGTTCGATCTCGCTGGGTAAGCCGTATATTTTATGTAGATGACCTAGCATTGTTAGAAATTACTTTTGCTCCTGATGTAGTGCCTTTAATCACACGATTGGAAGAACACTTTACAAAATATGAAGCTAAACAAGTTGCTCACCTAACCAGTAAATACGCCACTAGGCTTTATGAATTGCTGATTGCTTGGCGTGAAGTTGGAAAAGTTCCACAACTAGAACTTAGTGAGTTTAGAAATAGATTAGGTCTTGTTGATAGTGAATACACCGCCATGAGTGACTTCAAAAAGCGTGTGCTTGAACCATCAATTAAACAAATTAATGAGCATACTGATATTACTGTAACGTATGAACAGCATAAAAAAGGACGGATCATTTCAGGTTTTTCTTTCAAATTTAAGCAAAAACAACAGCCAAAAGTTGAAGCAAAAAGAGATCCAAACACGCCTGATTTTTTTATAAAAATGACCGATGCACAACGCCATTTATTTGCGAATAAAATGTCTGAAATGCCTGAGATGGGAATATATTCACAAGGTACAGAAAGCTACCAACAATTTGCTATTCGTATCGCTGATATGCTTTTAGAGCCTGAAAAATTCAGAGAGCTTTATCCAATTTTAGAAAAATCAGGATTTCAGCCATGATTAAATTAAATAACCTATCAACCGATCTAAAGCATGTGACCGTTGAATACCTCGACATCGTAAATTATGAAATTGCGAGGGAAAATATATGCGGTTATATCTTCCTATTATCCCGACTATCCAAAGATGCCGAACCCACCGGAAAAATGCAGATGGAAAGCAAAATACAGGACTTAATTTACTATCGAGATAATTTGCAGATAGAAGACAAGGACAATATTCAAAAGGTTTTAAATACGCTCATTCCAGAGTATCAAGCCGAACAAAACAACCAAATAGCGAAGAAAAATTAGGCTTCAATGTCGGGCAAATCAAAAAGCTGTCGATCTCTATTTTCTGTTAAATACTCGTTGAGTTCAGCGAGTATTTTTTCTTTATTGGCTTCATTCTGCATTTTTTTAATCAAATAAGAACCGAGCAGAATTTTACGCCGAGTATCATCTTTTCGTTGCTGTTCCTTTTGCTTGGTACGTTCTCTTGCTTCGATAGCTTGTTTCTGTGCTTTTAACTGTTTCAGTTTCTCTAACTGGGCTTCAATTTTCTTTTCGATATTTTCAGCAGATTTAGTC
>NZ_VOZE01000029.1:0-5560 GCF_013419925.1 Acinetobacter sp. YH12045
TATTGTCAATTTTTTGAGTTCAAAAATTGAAGAGCAGTTTGAGCAGAAAAGAAATCTGATCACATAATAATTTTTTGATTCTGGCTTTATGTCATGGCTTTTGATGAACTCAGCAACGTTCGCTGAAGCGATTGTAAATAGCTTCAGGCAGGCTGCATCTACCGCCAGTGGCTACAGTCTGCTTACACCCTCAGATTTTTTTGTGAACGGCTGGAAGATCGTCCAAGAGATTTTAAACTCGGTAAGTGCTTGGTCGCCTATTGATTCATTGGGGATGCTGATTGCTTCAATCATTATCATGATTGCATTTGCCTTGATTTGTGCGTTCTTGGTTTTGGCGTTGGTTGAAATGTATATCGTGGTGTCAGCTAGTGTCTTAATGATGGGGTTTGCAGGTTCGCAATGGACGAAAGACTATGCCTTGAAAACTATTCAATATGCTGTTTCAGTCGGTGCAAAAATATTTATCTTACAATTGATTGCAGGTCTTGGACTTACTTTTATCCAAGAGTGGGCTACGGGCTTTAATGTTGAAGACAATGTAAGTTTGGTCGGTATGATTGGCTGTAGTGTGGTACTGCTGGCATTAACCAAAATTGTGCCTGATATGCTCCAAGGTGTGATTAACGGTTCATCTATTGGAAGTGGTGCTGCTTTAACTTCTGCCCTACGTGCTGTGGCTGCTGCGACAGCTGGCGCTGCTGCTGGTGCAGCTGGTGCGTCTATGGCTACAAAAGGCGCTGGAGCGTTGGCAAGTGAACAGCTTAAAACGGCTCAAGCAACTGGCACAGGCCCATCGAGTGCAATGGGTAAAGCTGGTTTTATGGCTGGTAATATGG
This sequence comes from Acinetobacter sp. YH12045, assembly GCF_013419925.1. Classification (NCBI taxonomy): domain Bacteria; kingdom Pseudomonadati; phylum Pseudomonadota; class Gammaproteobacteria; order Moraxellales; family Moraxellaceae; genus Acinetobacter; species Acinetobacter sp. YH12045. Next base: position 840 of record NZ_VOZE01000029.1, read on the forward strand.
CCATGAATATGAGTTCTGCTTTAAAAAGTGACCTTGGTAGTCGTTTAAGTGGTTCTACGACTGGTGGACGTATGGCTGGCTCGATGATGAATAAAGCAAACGAGCTACGGTCAAAACGATCTAAAAGCAATCAGGATGAAAACACTATCTCATAGGGCGAGACAGATTTTTTCTGATTATTCGCATTTGTTTAGTTGTTGTTTTATACGCTCAATCCTTGTAATAAGACCATCCACACAACTTTGATGACGTTCATAAAGTGGGTGGTCTTTATTCTGCCAGTTATCCAATATTTCTTTGGCTTCGATGTACTCTTGTTCTAGTTTGTATAGTTGACCTTTCAGTCCAAAATTATCTTTATTCCAGATAGCTAATAGCTCGGTTTCACTTAGTTTTGATAAATCAGTCATTAGTAATACTCCCATTTAACCTTTAAAATCTGTTTCTGTTCGCAATGCCTTGAATATGCGTTTTGCCGTTTCTTCTCGCACACTGGACGGGTCACGTAAAATATTGGCAATCCATATTGCAAATGCTTGATAGTCCTTATTCCCTGCTAGGTCGCTGATACTGTGGACTTTAGACAATACTGAGCTATAAGTATTTATCTGACTGTCTGACAAGTTGCAGAACATATCAACCGTGCTTGGATCTCGTTCATGGTTGATTGTTTTAGGCTTGGATTTCTGTTTAAAGCTGAATGAAAACCCAATGATTGAACGTCCTCGCTTATGTTGCTCGTATTCTGCCTTAATGTCGGTATGGTCGTTAATTTGTTGAATAGCAGGCTCTAATACTCGTCTTTTAAACGATTCCATCCGTTGATGCTCTGTGTCCAATACACCAAGTCTTGACCTCAATTCCTTAGTTTCAAGCATTGATACTTTCCCAGTGCTACGCCATGCAATTAGTAGTTCATATAAACGTATGGCATAGGCACTCGTTAGGCTACTTACCTGCTCCAGTTCATAACTGGTGAAATGCTTCTCTAGGTTGGTGATCAGTGGCACAACATCATCTGAAAACCTGATACGGACAAGGGCTTCATTTTCAACATAGGACACACGCTGTACCCATCGGCTCATAACATTCTCAAGATTGCCTTTAGCCGTTAATTTTTGGTAACTAAAGCGACGCTCAAACAAGTTTTTGCAAGCATCCTTTAAGACTTTGTAGGCGGTGTTTCTATGGACATTGAAATGGTTAATGTAGCTTTCTGCATGGATAGTTAAATCACGGTCACTAGGGATATTAGACTCCCTCGCCTCCAGTATTGCTAAAAGGATTAGGCGTTGTTCTGCAAGGTCTAAATTATAACTGGCATTGATCAGCGCATTATCCTTAACGACTAGGTCTTTTTTCATACATAGCAACTTATTCGAATTTTGTTGTTATAGCAACATTATATAACAATGTTGTAATATGCAAGATAAACGTTGCTATATTGCAAGATAAACGTTGCTATATTGCAAGATAAACGTTGCTATATTGCAAGATAAACGTTGCTATATAAAGTCTGAAACCATTGCTATATAAGGATTTCAGTCACCCTAAAAATTAAAAAAAATAAAAAAATTAAAAAAGAGGGGAGGGGTCAAAATTGCCCTATGTACTCGCTAAAGCTCGTACTTTATTGAAGCTCGCAAGCTCGCTTCGAGGGGCAATTTTTCGGTTAATCCTGTTTGTGAAATCTAAAAGCAAAAGCAACTATGAATTCGCTTCGCTCATAAGGCTTTATGCTCGCTTCGCTCGGTCTAGGTGCAGATTTCAACATGAAAATATAGATTTTCTAGGGTTCAAGTCATTTAAAAGCGGTTTTTCAGAGGGTCGAGGGTCGAATATTGCTAGTTCGCTCGTAGACACTCGCTCTGTAAAACCATGTATTGTTTAGATAATTTTAATAAACACCAAAAAGAATAGGTATATCTATGGTGCAAAATCATATATTTTGCACCATAGATATACCTATCTTGAACGTGGTCTATTCCGCTTTTCGGCTTCAAGCATCTTGTTGGCTTCTTCATGCTTACCTTGTTCACGCAAGGCTTTACGTGCAAAAAATGCCTGTTTTTCTTGTTCTTGTATGGCTTTGGCTTCTTGTTTTCGTTTTTCCTGTTCGGCTAACTTCCGTTGTTGTTCTCGCTCAAGATAATTTCTTGCTCGGTCATATTTAGCTTTTAGGTTTGGATTAGCCTTGTTTACAGTCAGTTTTGCCCGATCTGTATAGCGTTCAGGCTCAAATCGAGGGGAGTTATTCCTCAATTCTCGTTCTTGTTCTTCCAGCTGGTTCAACTGCTTCTGAATTTCAGCATTTGCTGTATCCCATTTTCCGCCAAAAAACAGGGGTCTTTTTCCTAGTTCTTCTTTTTGGTGTTTAATATCGCTTTTAGATAGCTCTATTTGCTCCAAAACAGCGTTTATTTGCTCGATTTCTGTTTTTTGGATAGATGACGCTATGTTTTTCGCTTCTGTGGCTATAGCGTCGTTATATTGCGAAATAACGCTATATGCAATTTTGGTTAATTCTTCAGGGGAACGTTGTTCCTGGTCTTTTTCTTTTTGGCGTTGTTCCTGGTCTAAATTTTCCCTGGTCTGTTCCAAGTCATGAACAAGGCGTTCTGTGGCTAAAATTTCTTGCTCAAGTCCTTTAATTAATTGGCGTTCTGTATTTCTAGCCTTAATCGCATCGTTACTTAAACTGATTTCAGTGTCCTTGCCCTGTCTGCGAAGTTGGGTAATTGTAGAACCCTCATGCTGTGTGGCTTCTAAATCTAAACCTTGCTCTTTGTAGCTGCGGTGATCGACACGCTCATGGCTGCCAACCTGTTCAAGAAATTGATTGCAGAGTTCCGCAAACTGTTGTCTCCAGTGTTCGACTTCTTGTTTGCCGTTGTCGTTAAATTCTCTCGTTTTTTTATCAAGGTCGCCTTGTTGGTTAATGCTGCGTGTAGTGAGCATGATGTGGGCGTGATAGTTGCGGTCATCACTTCCGCCTGCGGTATGTGGGGCATGAATGACTGCATCAACAACGACCTTATGACGTTCTACAATTTTTCCGCATAGCTCATTGAGCATCTTCTCTCGTTGTTCTTGGTTTAATTCACAAGGAAATGCAACTTCAAATTCTCTTGATAATTGAGAGTTTTTTCTAGTTTCAATGGTTTCGACCGTATTCCAAAGCGTTTCCCGATCTAATAATTCTTTTTTGGTGTTTTCAGGCGCATAGATATTTTTAAATTCTATGCCTGTTTTCTTCGTGTAATCCTGCTCTTTTCCATAGCGTTCATCTTTCAATTTTTCCCCTGATCTATATGCAGCACACGCAACAGCACTTCGACCATCTGATCGACTAATATTTTTTACTGAAAAGTGAAAAATAGCCACGATGTAAAGTCCCATTGACAAGTGTTTTTAAAAAAAAATTGAAAATTTTTTTTCGGGGTTAAGGGGTGTCCCCTTACGCACTCCAAACTTTAGTTTGGGAAAGTGCGCCCTTCGGGAAAACCCACAACAATCATATAGCAACTTGAAAGCAATGTTCAAGTGCGCTTATGATTTAGGGGGATTTCCTCTATTTGAAAGGTATGTTAAAGATGAAAATTGAGTCATTGGAACAACAAATTTCTAAGCAACAAGAGCGGTTAAAACAGTTAAAAGCTCAAAAACAAGCTGCTGTAGCTCGTGAACGTTCTAAGCAAAAAGAGTTAGAACGAAAGAATGATACAAGACGTAAGATTTTAATCGGCTCTTGTATGTTAAAAATCGTCGAAAATGACACTGTTGCTCATGAAAAGTTAATGGCTCAACTCGATAAATACTTAACCGAAAATCGAGATAGAGAATTATTTAATCTTCCATTAAAGGAGTGAGTGATGCCTGATTTAATTCAGTTAGAATATCTACAAGAAAAATTACAGCAGCTTTTAGCGGAATCATTATTTGCAATTTATCTTTATGGTTCAGCTGTTGACGGTGGTTTAGGGCCAGAAAGTGATCTTGATGTACTGGTCGTGGTCACTCAACCATTAACTTCTGCTTTACGTGAGCAGCTTGCACAAGAATTACTAAAAATTTCACAGCCTGTTGGGGAATTACAAAGGCCATTAGAAGTTACTATTTTATTAAAAGATGAGATTCAGTCTGGAATTTATCCTTTAAGTTATGAAATGCAATTTGGTGAATGGCTGCGTGAAGAGCTTAAAGAAGGTGGAATATTGAGCTCACAGAAAGACCCAGATATTAGTATATTGCTTAGAAAAGCGAGATCTCATCATACAGTTTTATTTGGGCCAGCTTTAAACCAATGGGCACCTGAAATTTCTGATCAAGAACTATGGCAAGCAATGTCTGACACTTATCCCGAAATTGTAGCGCATTGGGATGAGGATGCAGATGAAAGAAACCAGATTTTAGCTTTATGCCGGATCTATTTTAGTTTAGTGATGAAGGATATTGCTTCAAAAGACAATGCTGCACGATGGGTTATGTCTCAGCTTTCTGATGAGCAGAAATTCGTATTGCAGCGACTTATACAGGAATATAGAGGGGAAATCGGCAAACAAAATTGGCAAGAGGAGCATTATGCTTTGCAGCCTATTGTCAATTTTTTGAGTTCAAAAATTGAAGAGCAGTTTGAGCAGAAAAGAAATCTGATCACATAATAATTTTTTGATTCTGGCTTTATGTCATGGCTTTTGATGAACTCAGCAACGTTCGCTGAA
>NZ_VOZE01000030.1:0-4587 GCF_013419925.1 Acinetobacter sp. YH12045
GCATGTTCCGCGTCCTTGCAATACTGTGTTTACATACAGTCTATCGCTTAGCGGAAAGTTCTTTTACCCTCAGCCGAAATGCCTGCCGTTGCTAGACATTGCCAGCCAGTGCCCGTCACTCCCACTCAAATGTTAATAGGCCGCCTCTATGAAGGGGGCTGTTTTCGGGGTCGATTTCCAGGGGTTCATTGACACTTGAGGGGCGGGCTATGCCTTCCCTCTTGGCGTCCAATCCGCCCCTTGGGGCGTCAAATCAAGTCCGCTTTGTTCGGGCTGGGGTTGAAGTTGAAGCTGGGAATCTCCCCCGGCTTATGGCTGGCTGATGGTACTGGTTTGGGTGTCGCTGGGGTGGCTTTCTTGGGGGCCGGTTGGGAGGATGCCGGCGGTCTTGCGGTGGCCTTTTCAGGCTCGCCTGGCGACCGAATCAGACTGTTCACATAGCTGATAAAAGCATCATATCCGAAGCTGATTTTCCCTTCATCGTGCAGCGTTTTCCAGATGGCTTTTACCGGCCAGCCATCGGTCAAAGCCTCTTTTATGTCGTCGCGCTGGGCCAGGAAAGCCGCCCGATTCTGTCCTGAACGGGTGGGCTTTTGGGTCTGCATTTGCGCTGCAATGCGCTCTGTAAGCCGTTTAGTCATGCCGATTCTACCGCCTTTTATATGTCGATTTATCCGCGATTTAATGCCGATTCTATCGCTATTAAAGCGATTGTAAGGCGACTAAAGCCAGATTGCACGCCTTATGCGTGGAATCGGCTTGTGTTTGTCGATAAAACGGGTTATAGCCGGTAAATGGTAGTGATGTTAAAGTGGTGGTGAAGCGGGCAGGATGTGTGAAGTAGGCCCACCATGCAAGCATGGTGTTCCTCTTCACTTCCCCTTATTCGCACCTGCGGCGCTCAACGGGAATCCTGCCCTGCGGGGCCATCGGCGGACGCCGGAATAAGAGAACCAGGAGGACGCCAAAGATGGAGGCGACAGAGCAGAAGGTAACGAGAAAAAGCAGCACGCCGATCAAGGTGTATTGCCTGCCGGAAGAGCGGGCCGCCATTGAGGCCAACGCACAAGCGGCTGGCTTGAGTACGTCTGCTTTTTTGCTGGCCGTGGGGCAGGGTTACGCCGTCCAGGGCGTGACCGATTACGAGAACGTGCGCGAGCTGGTGCGGGTCAATGGCGACCTGGGCCGCCTCGGTGGTCTGCTGAAATTGTGGCTGACCGACGATGCCCGAACGGCCCGGTTCAGCGCTGAAACTGTCTTGGGCCTGCTGGCCCGGATTGAGGCCAACCAGGACGAAATGAGCCGATTGATGGAATCTATTGTGCGACCCAGGGCAGCATCATGATTGCCAAGCATGTTGCCATGCGTTCCCTGGGCAAATCAGACTTTGCCGACCTGGCTAAATACATCACCGACGCACAGAGCAAAGACCACCGGCTGGGCCATGTTCAGGTCACGAATTGCGAGGCGCATTCAGTGCGCGATGCCATCACCGAAGTGCTGGCCACCCAGCACATGAACACCAGGGCCAAGGGCGATAAGACCTATCACCTGATTGTCAGTTTTCGCGCCGGCGAGAATCCCGATGCCGACACCTTGAAGGCGATAGAGGAACGGATTTGCCAAGGGCTAGGGTTTGGTGAGCATCAGCGTATCAGCGCCGTGCATAACGACACCGACAACCTGCACATCCACATTGCCATCAACAAGATTCACCCGACCAGGCACACGATGCACGAACCGTACTATCCGCACCTGGCGCTGGCCGACTTGTGCGAGACGCTGGAACGGGACTATGGCCTGGAGGCAGACAATCACCGGCCGCAGCAGCGCGGGGCGGCATCGAGGGCCGCCGACATGGAGCGCCATGCCGGCGTGGAAAGTCTGGTGGGCTGGATCAAGCGCGAATGCCTGGACGACATTAAAGCCGCGCAGTCCTGGACGGAGCTGCACCAGGTCATGCGTGATAACGGCCTGGAGATTACGCCAAGGGGTAACGGGTTGGTGATCCGGGCCGATGACGGCACGATGGTCAAGCCCAGCACCCTGTCCCGCGATCTGTCCAAGCCTGCCCTGGAAAAGCGGCTGGGAGCCTTTGAGGCGTCACCGGATCAGCAGGAGAAGCCGCCCAGGCGGCAGTATCAAAAGAAGCCGGTACGGTCACGCGCTGACACCACCGAGCTTTATGCCAGGTACAAAGTTTTTTATCGCCAACTTATCAATGATAAATAAAAGTCACATCTATGTCAAAATCACTTATAACCGCACTCATTGTTGTCGCGCTTGATGCGATTGGTTTGGGATTAATCATGCCGGTGGTTCCGGCTTTATTAAATGAATTTGTACCGGCAGAGCAAACAGCATTTCACTATGGTGTTTTTTTATCGCTTTATGCGTTTATGCAGGTCTTTTGCGCGCCCGTTTTAGGGCGGTTATCTGACCGCTATGGACGGCGGATTATTTTGCTGGTTTCATTTTTAGGTGCCACGATTGATTATAGCATAATGGCGGCAGCGCCTGTTTTATGGGTGCTTTATATCGGCCGGATTATCTCAGGTGTTACCGGAGCAACTGGTGCAATCGCGGCATCAATTATCGCTGATACAACTAAACAGGAAGAACGTGCGCGTTGGTTTGGTTTTATGGGGGCGTGTTTTGGTGCAGGTATGATTGCAGGGCCTGCTATTGGCGGTGTTCTTAGTGATATATCTGTGCATGCGCCCTTTGTGGCAGGGGCTCTTCTCAATGCAATTGCCTTTTGTTTGGTGGCTTTCTTGTTGCCCAAAACGCCGTCACAACCGCCTGAAGGACAGCCAGCCAAAATCAATTTGTTTGAAGGCTTTCGCTTCAATTTTGCAGTTCAGGGACTTGCCAGCTTTTTTGCGTTGTTTTTTCTTATGCAGCTGATTGGGCAGGCGCCCGCCGCTTTGTGGGTGATTTATGGCGAACAGCGCTTGAATTGGGATATTGGCACAGCAGGTGTGTCGCTGGCCGTTTTTGGTGCAGCACATACATTCGTACAAGCTGTTTTAACCGGCACTCTTTCAAAGCGACTGGGTGACCGCGGTGTGTTGCTGCTTGGAATGGGCGCTGATATGTGCGGGTTTTTATTGCTGGCTTTTATCACGCAAAGCTGGATGGCGGTATTCTCAGGAACGGGTCCTATACCAGGAGCAATTCAAGAATTGCAACAGCAGATTTTTACTGAATGGTTACCAACTTCAGGTTTTGAATATGCTGAATTGCCAGATATCGAATTATATTTAGATGCTAATCCTCAGAATGCACAGTTCCAAATATGGCTCCCGATTCGTGCAAAATAAAAAAGTTGTGGCAAGTTTTTTGCCACAACTTTTTTTGAATAAAATGACTCTTAGTATTTTATAACTGACAATCAGCATATTAGATACTATAGTTGTTGTTGGCCTTTTAATTTGTTATAATCATATTGAGAGTAATTAGGAAAAAAGGAGCGTGGACAGATGACTAGAACGTGGTTTATTACTGGTGGAAGTAAAGGAATTGGTTTTGAGACAGTAAAATTAGTATTAGAAAATGGCGACCAAGTCATTTCTTTTTCTAGAACAGAAGGAAAACTCAGCAGGTTAAAAACAGAATATGGATCTTCTTTGCTGATCTGTTTAGGCGATATTGAAGAACGAGACATGGTAGTAGCCGCTGCTGCTAAGGGAGCAGAAAAATTTAATGGCATCGATATTGCTTTGAGTAATGCGGGAATGATGCTTGGAGGAATGATTGAGGAGACAACAGAAGAAGAGGCGCGTCAGATAATGAATGTAAACTTTTTCGGTTCTCTTTGGACGGCTCAAGCGGTTTCTCCTTTTTTGCGAGACAAATCAGGTCGTTTTATCCAAATGAGTAGTATCGGGGGCATCATGTCTTGGATGACTTCAGGTCTATACAGTGCTAGTAAATTTGCGGTAGAAGGATTGACGGAAGCTTTAGCACAGGAACTGGCTCCTTTTGGTGTTCATGTGACTATTGTTGAACCAGGAGGTTATTGGACAGATCTTTACAAGAAACTGCATAATAGTAAACGCTTGCCGGATTATCAAGAACTGCATCAACAAATGGATGCCTTCGCAAAAGAACAGGAGGGTCAGGCGACAGATAGTGACCCTATATTAGCAGCAAAGACAATCTTAAAACTTGCGGCATTGCCTGAACCACCACTACGTCTAATATTAAGTGATTCTCTTTTTGATGGGGTGATCGAAGCAACGGAAAATAAAATCGCCGGGTGGAAAGCAGAGGAGAGCCTCAGTCGGGAATCAGAAAAATTGATTCCAATGCCTGAAGGGTATTTAGCTGATAAGTAGATGACGACAGGAAAGTGACAATAAAAAATGAAAGAAATCATTGAAGAAATTCAAGCATACAAACCTTTTACACAGCAAGAAGCAAATGATCAAAAACTTTTTCTAAAACAAATACAATTTACGTATAGGAAGAATAAACGCCCTTTTCACCCAAGTCCAACAGCTTTGGACCGCAGTTGACTCTTTCGACACCCCTGCGATGCAACCCAATCCGGCTGACGGGGAGCCAGCAACGCTGAAAATTTAC